>JBIKKC010000147.1:0-5863 GCA_044360615.1 Bacteroidia bacterium
AATCTAGCAAAATTGGACTCACCTCAATATTAGCTTTTTGGTTATCTTTTATGTGCGCTTCCTGACTCGTTATATTTCTTGCCAGAGCAATGGTTTTAGGATAATGCGTAAGAATTTGGCTGTCTATTCTATCTTTTAAAGGCGTAACAATACTTCCTCTATTGGTATAATCTTCTGGATTAGCAGTAAATACAAATTGCACATCTAAAGGAAATCTTAACTTAAATCCGCGGATTTGCATATCGCCTTCTTGTAAAATATTAAATAATGAAACTTGAATACGTGCCTGCAAATCGGGCAATTCGTTGATAACAAAAATACAACGGTGACTGCGTGGGATCAAACCGAAATGAATTACACGTTCATCATTATAAGGCAATTTAAGCGTGGCTGCTTTAATTGGGTCTACGTCGCCAATTAGATCTGCCACAGAAACATCTGGTGTAGCCAATTTTTCTGCGTAGCGCGCTGCTCTAGGTAACCAAGCAATGGGTGTTTTATCGCCTAACTCTTCAATTTTATCGTGCGCATACCTGCTCAAAGGTTGCAAAGGGTCGTCGTTTATTTCTGAACCAGCCACTACCGGAATTTCTTCATCTAATAGATTTAGCATTAAACGCGCCATGCGGGTTTTAGCTTGTCCTCTTAATCCTAAGAAAATAATGTTGTGTTCAGACAATAAAGCCGTTTGCAATTGAGGAATAACAGTATCATCGTACCCTTGAATACCTGTGAAAGGATTCTCGCCTTTTTGTAAAAAAGCAATCAAGTTATCGCGCATTTCCTGTTTAACAGATTTTGAAATATAGCCCGACTTTTTAAGGTCGCCTAAGGTTTTTATTTTATGGTTCATAAATATAGGTTCAAGTTAAAAACACCAATTCTCAAATTAAGTTTAAAAAAGGGTAATATTGTACTAAACAGTTCGCTAAACATTTTAAGATGAAGACAATCATTACGCTATTATTTGTTATCCTTTCCTTTCAAATTACGGCTCAGGTAGCTATGAGCAGCCAAACTTTACATGAACTTAAACGTATTGAACAAGTTTTTGAAGAGCAGCAAATTAGCAAGCATTTAATAGAAACAGAACTGTCTAATTTACCCATCTATAAAGTAAATGGCCAATATTGTATCTCTGCATTATTGCGGGTTGAACCAAGCTTTAATAAAACAAATTACCACCCAAAATTTTATTATGGTAAAAAGATTGGAAGCTGCATAACGGTTAAAATCCCATTGCGCTATGTTAACCAAATTGCTTTGATGGAAGCGGTAAATTATATTGAAATAGCAGAGCGCATTCAACCAGAGAACAACAAAATGACCCGTGATGTTAGAGCTGATAGTGTTTGGAATGGATTTAATTTACCTAAAGGTTTTACAGGTAAAAATGTATTGATAGGTGTAACAGATTGGGGCTTTGATTATACTCATCCTATGTTTATGGATACGGCCTTAAGCAAAACAAGAATTAGGGCTGCTTGGGATCATTTTAAGCAAACTGGTGCCAAACCTAAAGGTTTTAATTATGGTGTTGCTTACCAAACTCCATCAGAATTAGCAGCCGCTCAATCGGATACAGCTGGCACCTATTACGATTATGCCACGCATGGGAGTCACGTAGCTGGAATAGCAGCTGGAAGTGGCGCTGGCATTGGTTACAGAGGGGTTGCCTTTGAGGCAGAATTCTTGTTTAACTCTATACAATTAGATGTTGGTGCCGCCATAGATGCCTTTACTTGGATGCAAGAAATTGCGCAAAAAGATAAGAAGCGTTTGGTTATAAATATGAGTTGGGGATTATATTATTTAGGTACTATGGATGGCACTTCTATTTTAAGTGAGGTGATAGAAGAAATGAGCAAAGAAGGTGTAGTTTTTGTAACCTCTGGAGGCAATAATGGAGGCGTAAATTTTCATATTAAAAAAGACTTTAACAACGATAGTTTAAGATCGAGGATAAGCTTTTATGGCTACAGCTTACACCCTAGCATGTGGGGACAAAGTATTTCTATGTGGGGCCTGCCCAACAAACCTTTTGCAGCAGGCTTTGAGGTATATAATAGTGCGAATGTGAAACTAGGTTCAAGCCGCATTTATACTACCTTAAACGGAAGTAATTATATAGACACTTTTATGGTTATAAATAATGATACCATATTGTATAACCTAAGCATTGAAAATGCCCACCCGCAAAACAATAGACCGCATATAAGAATGCGCATTAAAAACACCAACACCCAATTACAAGTAGTTTTGGTATCTGCTGCCAATAGCGGAACTGTGCATTATTGGAATGTGGTAGAATTAAGTAATGGGGTTGGTAATTGGGGGCAATCCTTTAGTATTTATGGCACTCATGGCGTAAATGGAGATGCTAACTATGGCATTGGAGAGCCTGCTTGCGCCCCATTTGCTATCACGGTAGCTGCGCACACCTCAGAAAATGTGTTAACCAATGGGAATTTAAATCCAGGCAATAGAGCTAGTTTTTCGAGTAGGGGTCCTACTTATGATGAGCGCATTAAACCTGATGTTTCTGCCCCTGGGGTAAATGTTGTTTCGTCTATTAATTCATTTACAAGTGACGATTTTACCTCGGTAGCTAGCACTAACTTTAATGGTAGAATCTATCATTTTGCGGCCTTTTCTGGCACCTCTATGGCATCACCTGCCGCAGCAGGGGTAGTTGCATTAATGCTTGAAGCCAACCCATTATTATCTGCCGCGCAAGTTAAAAGTATTTTGCGCAGCACAGCAAGACAAGACAATAGAACAGGACCCATAACAGCGCCAGGTAGTCCACTCTGGGGAATGGGAAGAGTAACAGCTAACAGCGCTATTGCCCTTGCCTTAAGCACGAGTAGTTTAAAGGAAATTCGATTAAATAATTTGTTAACTGTATATCCAAATCCAGCGCAAAACTACTTGCAAGTTGTTGCCCAAAACAAACAAACTTTAGCTGGCAACTATGAAATTTTCGACATGCAAGGTAAGCGCTTAGAAGCAGGCCCAATTGAAAAAGATGGATTGATTTACCTCGAAGAATTAAAAAGTGGCGTATTTGTATTAAAGGTGATAGAAGGAGAAACTAGTTATACCACCAAGTTTATAAAGGAGTAAACCAACCAATCTGAAAATTTATTGAAACTAATAAACCCCAGTCAACAAAGTGACTGGGGTTTATTTTCTTAGAAAGGTAAGGTGATTACAAATTGATTAATAGATATTAGCATTGTTGCGATAACCATTGGTGTTAGTGTACCAATCGTTGAAGCTTGCACCACCGCTGCTTACCCATGTAGCAAATTTGGTATATGCAGTATTAATATCGGCCTTCTCTACAGGATAGTCGAAGGTTGCTGGGATATTAATTGCCCATGGATACCTGCCATCATTGCTAACATAAGTATCACCAGTGTTTAAATTAGTGCCATCCTTGCCAGTTCCAAACAGCCCGGTATTAACAAGATCTGTTGGAAGTTGCCCTGGTAGATGGACTTCATAACCTCTTCCGAACCCTGCAGTATTATTCCAAATAAATGGATTGTAAGCACCTAATCCAAATGAAACTAAACTAGGTCCATTACTAATATTGAAAGCTACATTATAAGTAACGGGGGCACTTAAAGTCTTACCAGGAATGGTATTCCACATTTGCATTTCATTTCGCATGTTGTTAAATAATACCAAAACGGCTTTGGTTTGTCCAGACTCAAGGGTTGCACCAGTTACCCCACTAACCAAATTGCGATTTACAGGGAATTGAACTGCAAAGCCATTATTAAATGATCCACCTGTTGCACGGAGAATGTAATTAGCTTCTACACGAACTACATTATTAGCTGCATTTGTAATTACTGTGTAAGTATAATTAACAACCATGTCATTTAAATCATAATCACCCTTGAATGGCCACATATCTTCAAATGCAACAGTTGAAGGACCATAACTATTGCAATAAGCTTTGGAAGGATCATTTGGATAACAATCGCTACCATCGGCAACACCATCTCCATCGGTATCTATTATTGGCGGATTTCCACTTCCTTCTGGATTACAGATAGAAGTTGGAATATAAAGATTGCAGTTTTGCGTGGCTCCGCCACCTATGGTTGCGTTCCATGGTCCTTCAATACCATTGACATCACAATAGTTTTGTGCACCATTTATTAATCCCTGTGCATTACCTTTTGATTTATTGGTAACTTTAATCAAAGATGTTATTCCGAAACCAGTAATAGTGCCATTCACTTGAATATCATAAGTTGAAAGCATAGCACCATTATATTGTTTGAATTCGTTGTTTGAACCACCCTGAATGGTTGCTTCGTCATAACATCTTACATAACCATAGTTCTTGAAAAGACCGTTATTTTGAAAATCATCATGAACAATAAGTTTACAATTGTTTGTAAAATCACAACCAGAATTATTTGTGAGTTTTTCATCAACGTCAATAGTTCCGTTATTTACTATTACAGAGGATCCGTTAGGGTTGAAATTTTTACCTGCATTTAGAATACCATGATTGGTGAATGTTCCAGTGGAGTTAATATTAATATTGGCATTGGCATTAGAAGAAACAGTTCCATAATTCACAAATTGTCCATTAATTGAAGTACTGCTATTAAAATTTATATTACCAGTACTAGTAATAACCAATTGGCTAGAACTACTATTAAAATTAAGGTTATTTAAAGAGCCCGTTCCACAAATGCGCACCACTGCTGTTCCAGAAATTGTTAGGTTTCCAATGCTCACATTTCCAGTTAAGCAGGTTGTTCCGCTTGAATAACTGAGATTTCCACTTGGATTGTTAACAGTTGTTGAGCAACCTCCAGTGCAATCAGGACCAGATGACTTATTTAATTTCAAGGCTTTTTCTACTGCTATATTTTCATTAACAGCATTGTTAATAATTTTAACCTTCTCCATAACCTTGCTTTGGTTGGGGGCAACTTTTACTAGAAAAATCTCCTGAATAGAATTGGCTATGTTTATGGTTGCCTCAAATGCAGAAGAATTCGACAGAGAACCTTCTGCTAATTTAATTCCGCCTTTAACTGGATCGGCACTATAAACAATAACCTTATGTAATGCGTTCGTGTAATTATTGTCGTTGGTGGTGATTTTAACGCGCACATCACGCGATGTTTGCCATTTAAATCCATCAGGAACTTTAATATCAGACATTTTATCAACTGAAACTAAAGCATTAGTATCAATTTTTGTGGAAGCTTTGTACATTTCTTCTAAGTTCTTCCTACAAGAAATAAAGATGACTCCAAAGGTAATTGCCAAGATAGGTAATTTTTTCATTGGTATTATTTTACCCATAATTAAACAATAAATAAGCCCAATCTTAAAACGCTCAATTACAAATATTTTCAATATTATTCAGAAAAACAATTGAGCCATTTTGGGGCAACAATTCCCATTAAGGGAATTAAGCGTTTAGAAGTAACACCAATGAAAAGACATTTGGAAACCCACACACAAAAACCATTTAGCGAACTCTCTTCTTTTTATTTTTTTCAAAGTCTTCGAAAATAAATTCTCCAAGTCCTTTTAACGAACTGTAATACGCCTTGCCATTGTTTATTTGGGTAAACTCTTGCACAAATTTTTGCAGGTAAGGGTCGCTGGCAATCATAAATGTAGTAATAGGAATACCCACTCGACGCGCTTGTGCGGCCATGGTAAGCGTTTTATTAATAATCTTTCTATCTAAGCCAAAACTATTTTGATAATAGCCGGCCCCTTCTTTTAAACAAGTTGGTTTACCATCTGTGATCATAAAGATTTGCTTGTTGCTATTCTTACGTTTACGCAACATATCCATGGCTAATTCTAAGCC
>JBIKKC010000021.1:0-17623 GCA_044360615.1 Bacteroidia bacterium
AGTTGCTTATCGTGTAGGTACCTATGTTACCTTACCTGGTGTTGATGCAAATATGCTTCAAGGTTCTGCTCAACAAGCAGAGGGCGGTATTTTTGGTTTAATTAACACCTTTGCTGGTGGTGCGTTTGCCCGCGGTTCTATTTTCGCTCTAGGAATTATGCCTTATATTTCTGCTTCTATTGTGGTGCAGTTATTAAGTTTGGCTGTTCCTTCTTTTCAACGTTTGCAAAAAGAAGGTGAAGATGGAAGAAGAAAAATCAACCAAATTACTAGATATTTAACTATAGTTATTACTGCAGTTCAGTCAATAGGTTTTCTTATTAATTTAAGATCTGAAAACCCTCAAGCTATCATCTCAGTAACAAACCCAGAAGTTATTTCTAACTTTATGTTTATGTTTAGTTCTGTAGTAGTTTTAACTTCGAGTACCATGTTTGTAATGTGGCTTGGAGAACGTATCACAGAAAAAGGTATTGGTAATGGTATTTCTTTAATCATTATGATTGGTATAATTGCTCGTTTACCAGAAGCATTGGTTCAAGAATTTAACTTTAAATTAGGTGAAAGCGGCGGTGGATTAGTGATATTCTTGGTTGAATTAGCTTTCCTATTTGCTGTAATCATGGTAACAATCCTCTTGGTTCAAGGTACTAGAAAGATTCCAGTTCAATACGCAAAACGTATTGTTGGAAACAGACAGTACGGAGGTGTTAGACAATATATTCCACTGAAGGTAAATGCTGCGGGTGTTATGCCTATCATTTTTGCGCAAGCATTAATGTTTATTCCTAGCACGGTTGCGCAGTTTTTTCCTAACTATGAAACCATGCAAGGTGTAATGGGTGCATTTATCAATCCAATGGGTTGGACCTACAACATTACTTTTGCTATTTTAATTATTCTTTTCACTTATTTCTATACCGCAATTACTGTTAATGCAAATCAAATTGCAGACGATATGAAGCGAAACGGAGGTTTCATTCCCGGTGTAAAGCCTGGAAAATCTACTTCTGATTTTATTGATAATGTGATGTCTAGAATCACTCTGCCAGGAGCTATTTTCCTAGCATTTGTTGCCATTCTGCCATCCATTGCCAATGTGCTTAATATTAACAGCCAGTTTGCGCAATTCTACGGAGGTACATCCCTGCTCATCTTGGTGGGTGTGGTGTTAGATACCTTGCAGCAGGTTGAAAGCCATTTGATGATGCGTCATTATGATGGTTTGATGAAAAGTGGAAGAATTAAAGGTAGAACAGCGGTTGGAACCACGGCTTAAGTAAAAAATCGTTGATATTGTTAAAATATTTCGTATTTTTGCTGCCCTTTTGTTGAGAATATGCCAAAGCAATCGCTAATAAAACAAGACGGAACAATTACTGAATCACTGAGCAATGCGATGTTCAGGGTACAGTTAGAAAATGGGCATGAGGTTATTGCCCATATCTCAGGTAAGATGAGAATGCACTACATTAAAATCTTACCTGGTGATAAAGTGTCGATAGAAATGTCGCCATATGACCTCACAAAAGGTAGAATTATATACAGGTATAAATAAAACACTGACAAAATGAAGATCAGAGCATCTGTGAAGAAACGCAGTGAAGACTGCATAATCGTTAAGCGTAAAGGAAGAGTTTACGTTATTAATAAAAAGAACCCTAAGTTTAAACAACGTCAAGGATAATATAAGTATATGGCTCGTATATCAGGTATAGATTTACCCAAGAACAAAAGGGGAGAGATAGGTTTAACCTACATCTTCGGAATTGGCCGCTCAACCGCTCAGAAAATTCTTAGCGATTGCAATGTGTCATGGGACAAGAAAGTTAGCGAATGGAACGACGAAGAGTTGAATGCCATTCGTAAACACATCACAGAGAAGATCACTGTGGAAGGTGAATTGCGTTCAGAGCGTCAATTGAACATCAAGCGATTGATGGACATTGGTTGCTACCGTGGTTTACGTCACCGAAAGGGACTTCCAGTACGTGGTCAACGTACCCGTACTAACTCACGTACACGTAAAGGTAAACGTAAGACAGTTGCCGGTAAGAAAAAGGTAACTAAGTAATAAGTAATTAAAAGAAGATGGCCGCTAATAATAAGAAAGTAACCAAAAAGAGGCAGGTAAGTGTTGAACCGCATGGGCAGGTTCACATAAAAGCTTCTTTCAACAATGTGATTATTTCAATCACCAACCAAACTGGTCAGGTAATTTCATGGGCTTCTGCCGGTAAAATGGGTTTCAGAGGTTCAAAGAAAAATACGCCTTATGCCGCTCAAATGGCATCTGGAGACTGTGCAAAAGTTGCTGTTGATGCAGGAATGAAAAAAGTAGATGTGTTTATTAAAGGACCTGGTTCTGGTAGAGATTCGGCTATTAGAACACTACAAGCAGCTGGATTAGAAGTATTGTCTATTACAGATATTACTCCACTTCCACATAATGGTTGTCGTCCTCCAAAAGCACGTAGGGTATAATTGTAAAAAGAGAAGAGAAATGGCAAGATATATTGGACCTAAAACCAAAATCGCTAGACGCTTCAAGGATCCTATTTTTGGACCTGATAAGTCATACGAGAAAAGACAAACACCTCCTGGGCAGCATGGTAATTCACGCAGACGTACCAAGCTTACCGAATACGCAATTCAGTTATATGAAAAGCAAAAAGCAAAATATACTTATGGTGTATTAGAGCGTCAGTTTTTCAAAACTTTTGAATTAGCAGCACGTAAAAAAGGTATTACAGGCGAAAACTTACTTAAGTTTTTAGAAGCTAGATTAGATAATACTGTTTATCGTTTAGGGCTAGCTCAAACACGCGGAATGGCGCGTCAATTGGTTTCTCACAGACATATTACTGTGAATGGTAACTTGGTTAATATTCCATCTTATCAATTGAAACCAGGTGATGTAGTAGCCGTTAGAGAGAAATCTAAGTCATTAGAAAGTATCAATGACGCAGTTGCTGCTAGCAATCCAAAGAAATTTAACTGGTTAACCTTTGAGACCAGTAATCTTAGTGGAACTTTCATGGCTTATCCAGAGCGTGATCAAATTCCAGAAAATATCAAAGAACAACTCATCGTAGAATTGTATTCTAAATAATCAAATTAAACCGGTAATCAATGGGTATCCTCGCTTTTCAAAAACCTGATAAAGTTATCATGCATAAAGAAACTGACTTCTTTGGTCAGTTCGAATTCCGTCCTCTTGAAAAAGGATACGGAGTAACCATCGGTAACTCATTAAGAAGAATCTTATTGTCTTCGCTAGAAGGCTTCGCGATCACTTCCGTAAAGATCACCGGCGTAGAACATGAGTTTTCTACCATAAAGGGCGTGATTGAGGACGTTACAGAAATTGTAATGAACTTGAAGAAAATTCGTTTCAAGCGCATTGTTGACGGAATTGATAATGAAAAAGTTTATATCAATATCAAAGGTCTAAATCAATTTTTGGCTGGTGAAATTGGTAAACATACTAATACTTTTAAGGTATTAAACCCTGAGTTAGTTATCTGTAACATGGAGTCTTTTGTACACCTAGAAATAGAATTAACTATCGAAAAAGGTCGCGGTTATGTGCCTGCTGAAGAGAATAAATTGAAGGATGCCATGATTGGTGTAATTGCAATTGATTCTATCTTTACGCCAATTAAGAATGTTAAATACGGAGTTGAAGATTTTCGTGTTGAACAAAAGACGGATTACGAAAAGTTAGTAATTGAAATCCAAACAGATGGTTCAATACATCCTGAAGATGCTTTGAAAGAAGCTGCTAAAATTTTGATTCAACATTTTATGTTGTTCTCTGACGAATTAATTACTTTAGATACTCAAGTTAAAGAAGTAACTCAAGAAGTAGACGAGAATTATTTGCAAGTTCGCAAAATCTTAAAAACGCCATTGTCAGATCTTGATTTATCGGTTCGAGCATACAATTGCTTAAAAGCTGCCGATATTAAATCATTAGCTGATTTAGTTTCTTACGATATTGCAGACCTATTAAAGTTCCGTAATTTTGGCAAGAAATCTTTAAGTGAATTAGAGGAATTGGTAAGAGACAAAGGTCTTACATTTGGAATAGATGTATCCAAGTATAAATTGGATCAAGATTAATAGGTAGTAATATACCTATACTATAGATTGAAAAAGGAATAGAAAATGAGACACGGAAAAACATTTAATCACTTAGGAAGAACTGCTTCACATAGAAAAGCCTTATTGGCTAATATGGCATCTTCATTGATTTTGCATAAGCGCATTTCAACCACTACTGCTAAAGCTAAGGAGTTACGCAAATATGTAGAACCTCTTATTACCAAGGCTAAGGATGACTCAACACATTCTCGTAGGGTTGTATTTAGTTACTTAAAGAGTAAAGAATCTACACAAGAATTATTTAGTACTGTTGCTCAAAAAGTAGCCGATAGACCAGGTGGTTACACTCGTGTCTTAAAAACAATGAATCGTAAAGGAGATAATGCAGAAATGGCAATCATCGAATTAGTAGACTTTAACGAAAACTTGTTGGGTGCTAAAACCGCTAAAGCAGGTGCTAAAAGAACGCGTCGTGGTAAGAAAGCGGCACCAGCTGCAGAAACAAGCAATGCAGCTCCAGTGGCAGATGCCAATGAAGAAAATTAGTTCTCAATTGAATTTAATAGTAAAAAGCTCCGTTTTTCGGAGCTTTTTTTTTGCCATTACTTTTGGTTTGGATGTCATTTAAATTGTTTTTTAGTCTATTGGTAATTTATGGATGATGCATTTTTACCTTTTTTATAAATTGCATACATCTACAAATTAACCTTTTACTCTAATCTCACCTTATGAATCATTCTTACCGATTGATCCTGTGGTACTTATTGTTTTTATTTCTAAGTTTTCATGCCCAAGCGCAATCTATTCAATTAGATTCTACCTTTTTGAGAACTATGGCCGGAGATGGGACTTCTGGTGCCAATAATGGAGCTGGATCTGCTTCTCGGTTTAATGTACCAGCTGGCATTTGCAGTGATACTGCTGGCAATATTTATGTTGCCGATTTTGCTAATAATCTTATACGCAAAATTACCACTAACCCCACTGTTATCGTTAGCACCTTTGCTGGTTCTGGAGTTGCTGGTAGTAATAATGGTACAGGTACTTCCGCAAGTTTTAATGGTCCTTCTGGGGTTGTTTGTGATTTGGCGGGTAATGTTTACGTAGCAGACCAATTTAATCAGCTTATTAGAAGGATTACGCCTACCGGTGTTGTGAGTACTTATGCCGGTAATTTTTCGGTAGGTTCAGGCAATGGGCCTGCTTTAAGTGCAAGTTTTAATTTTCCTTGTGGCATTGCAATCGATCTAAGCGGTAATCTTTACATTGCCGATCAATACAACCATTTAATTAGGAAAATTACCATTACTGGTGTGGTTACAACTTTAGCTGGTACAAAAAATGTGGCTGGTTATATTGATGCACAAGATACCTTAGCACGTTTTAATATTCCTACTGGAGTTGCTGCTGATTTGAGTGGCAATGTGTATGTGGCGGATCAAAATAATCATAGAATTAGGAAAATAACGCCTTCTGGATTAGTCTCTACTGTTGCAGGTTCTGGCGTTGCTGCGTTTGCAGATGGAACAAGTAGTTTAGCCCAATTTCATACCCCTACTGGTTTAATTGTTAATGCCGCTGGCGATATTTTTGTTGCAGATAGAAATAATCAAAGAATTAGAAAAATTACCATTAATGGAGAGGTTTCTACATTGGTTGGCGATGGTAATTACCAAAGCCAGGATGGAAATGGAATATTAGGAAGGTTAGGGGGGCCTTATGGAATTGGGTTAGATAATAAAGGGCGTGTTATCGTAACAGAAGTTGGTAATCATTATGTTAAAAGGCTAGAGTCTACACGTATCGAAAACTTGGTTGGGGAATTAGGAGTTCCATCCACAGCATCTAGTTTTGTGGTTACAGCCAAGAATTTAAGTTCTAATTTAAGCATTACGGCTCCTACAAATTTTCAAGTATCTTTAAGTCCAAGTTCTGGTTTTTCAAGTTCTTTAAACATTGCGCCATTGGGTGGAATTGTAAATAGAACCATATATGTGCGCTTAAACTCTGCTACCTTAGCTGGGCTAATTTCTGGTAATATTAGTTTAAGTGCAACTGGGGCAAGCACTGTACTTTTACCTGTTAGTGGTAGTATTAGTTGCGCTACTATCGGCTTGAACCAAACCTATGCTAAAGACGCAGTTCAAGGTGTGGCCTATACCTACACCTATAGTGCTTCTGCAATTGCCTCGCCAAGGTTTAGAATTGTTGCAGGAAGTTTGCCTGCAGGTTTAGTTTTAGATTCCATTACTGGAGTTGTAAGTGGAACACCTACCGCAGTGGGCGCGTTTAATTTTACCCTTCGTGCTGTTGGTTCAATAGATTGCTTCACGCAAAGCAATTATAGTATGTTGGTGGTAAATACACCCCTTGTTAGATTTAGGTATAATTTAAATGCCTGTACTAATAGAACAGTTAGCTTCTTCGATTCTTCGTTAATCGCAAGTTCTTATTTCTGGCAATTTGGAGATGGAACAACTTCTACCCTAAGGAACCCAAGTAAAACCTTTTCGAGAGATTCTATTTATAAAGTAAAATTAACCATAAATGGTAACTTGAGTGATTCTCAATTTATAGGTGTGCATACAAATGCTGTAATAGGAACCTTAACCACAAGTGCAGATTGTAACTTTCAATATACCTTTAATGGAGCTCCTAATGGAATTTATTATACCTATTATTGGGGTTTTGGTGCAAACTCTACTGGTTCGGATACTACTTTAAGAGTGCCCAATAGAAGATATACAAGTGGGGGCCCAAAAACAGTAACGCTCCAAATTTTATCTGGTTTTAGGTGCCCTGTAAACGCTACTCCTCTTAACTTTAATGCAACGGCGTATGCACCAACGGTAATTGCTGGAGTGGCAATCTCTGCGCCAGGTGGCAACTTTTGCTCAAATTCTAGAACAATTACAAATACGAGCACTGCTGGCATGTTAGCTTATACTTTTAGTGTAAATGGAGCCGCTTTTTTACCCATAGTATCTTCTGTGAATCTTAATGGACTCACGAAGGGTTTATATGCAGTAAGGCTAGCTACGCATAATGGTGTTTGTTTTGATACTGCCACCATAAATTTCAATATATCTGGCGCTACAGCAAATTTCTCATCAGCATCTAGTGTATGTAATACCAGTGTTCAATTTACCAATCAATCTATTACCGAAGATAGTTTGCCAGGAACCTATTCTTGGGTGTTTGGTTCTCCAGCAAAAGGAACAAGCACGCAAGTTAATCCTAGTTTTAATTTTCCTAGTTCGGGAGTTGATACTGTGTTTTTAACCTTAAGAGCGAGCAGTGGTTGCACCAATACTATAAAGAAGCCTGTTACCATCAATCCTCCATTACTACCTCCTCCAAATTTTATTGCGTCTAAATCTACCACTTGTACTAACAGATTTACTTTTTCCAATACAAGTACAGGTTATTCTAGTTATTTATGGGATTTTGGAGACGGTACTTCATTTTCTGGACTCAATGCTTCTAGAGGTTTTAAAGATACAGGCAATTATTCTGTTACCTTGTATGGCTTTGCTCCAACATGTACCTCTACTTTTACTCGAATTGTAAGGGTAGACTCAGGTGCTTTTGGAAGTTCAGCCAATTTTACACCAAGTTCCACTGAAATTATCTATGGGTCGTTAAGCACCTTTACTTTCTTAAATACAAGTTCACATTTAGGAAATGGTTTTAATAATTATTTCCATTGGAATTTAGGAGATGGACAAACGAGTGAAAACGGTTCTGTTTATGATAAAACTTATGCAGATAGTGGAACTTATGTAATTAGGTTGGTGGCACAAGGCAATACAGGATGCAGAGATACAGCCTATAAAAAAGTGCGTGTTGTACCTACCTTAACAGCAAAATTTGGACATACTCAAAGTTGCGCCAATCGTGCGGTAAACTTTATTGATTCTTCTTATTTAGCCACATCTTGGTTATGGAATTTTGGAGATGGCACTACCTCAACGCTTAAGAATCCAAGTCATACTTATGCTAAAGATACCATATACAGAGTTGTCCTAATAACTAACGGTTTGGTTCAAGCAGAAAAAATACTAACCATTGCTAGCAATGCGCCAATAACAGCCATAAACTATACGGTTAATTGCGCCTTTGAGCATCGTTTTACTGGAGCACCTGCAGGAAATTCATATACTTATCATTGGGGGTTTACTGGTGGTACTGGTAGCGATACTACTTTGAGGATTCCTGTTAGAAGTTATACCATACCAGGCCCAACTGCTGTTAACTTAACCGTTTTTAGCAATGGTCGCTGCCCTGTTTCTCCAGCCCAATTGGTATTTACGCCTGCACTTACTTCAAATGGCTTTACTACAAAGGCAAGCATTGTGGCGCCTGTAGGTAACTTGTGTTCAACCACAAGAACTATTATTAACCAAGGTACTGGAGCCACTTTATATACATGGAATTTAGATAATGGTCCTTTTGATACTTTGTTTTCAACAGAAAATTTAGTTGCCTTGACCCCAGGATTTCACACTGTAAAAGTAACTGGATTCAAAGCCTTTTGTTTTGATACTTTAGTTCAATCATTTTTTATCAGCTCTCCCTCTGTATCTTTTATAAGTATACCAAGTACCTGCAACCAGCAAGTTAATTTTGTAAGCACTTCTACTACATCTGATAATGGCAGTATGGTTTACAATTGGGTATTTGGCTCACCCCAAAAAGGCACAGATAATGTGGCCAGTACTAGCTTTAATTTTGGAGTTCCAGGAAGAGATACGGCCTATTTAACTATAACCAGTTCTAGTGGTTGTGCTATTACTGCTAAGCAAGCGGTTATTGTTGGAAGTGGCACAGGTCCTAATGCAAGATTTAGTTTTACATATCCAAATACTACGTGTAAGAATTTGGTTCAGTTTAACAATACAACAGGAGCTGGTTTTACCTATGCATGGGATTTTGGAGATACTACTTACTCTAATCTGTTATCACCTTCGCATGGGTTTGGAGATACAGGTTGGTATAGCGTAAGATTAACTGCAAGCACGCCTACTTGCACCTCTTCTGTAAGCAAGCAAGTAAGGATAGATTCTGGCGCTGTTGGCCCAGTTGCTAGAATAAAAGTAGATCCTATTAGTCAGCCAATAGATAACCACAATTATATTTTCTTAAATACAAGTTATCATTTAGGAAATGGTTGGAATACTAAGTATAAATGGCAATTTAGTGATGGATATTTAGATACTTTGAATAACTCCGTTTTCAATAAAAAATTTGCAAATCCTGGTAAGTATTTGGCAACCCTTACTGCAACAAATAATTTAGGATGTATAGATACCTACACCCAAGAGGTGGATGTGTTTGCTGTATTGCTGGCGCGCTTTGGCTTTAACAATAATAGTTGTGCCAATAGAACCATACAGTTTAAAGATTCATCTCTATTAGCTACAAATTATAAATGGTATTTTGGGGATGGAGATTCATCCACTATAAAAGATCCAACACATACTTATGCTAGGGATAGTATTTATAATGTGATGCTTATTGTAAATGGATTAGATACATTAGTTAAGCAGGTAGTTATTGCTACTACACCAGTAGTTGGTTTGCTAAGTGCTAGCTCGGGCTGCGATAATATCTATACTTTTTCTGGCGCACCTGTTGGCTTTTCTCAACGTTATTTATGGAGTTTTGCCACAGGAAGTTATGGTAGCGATACTACTTTGTTAAATCCTACAAGAGCTTATACAGTGCCAGGGTCTACCCAAGTTAATCTTCAAGTTAGTTCCTTTGGAAGATGCGCTGTTACTGCTCCAACCTTAAATTTTGTTGCTAAAACAGCAAGTATTGCAGCTGTTGCTAAGTTTGATATTGTAGCGCCAATTGGGCAAACCTTATGCAGTAGCAATAGGGTAATTTTGAACCAAAGTTCCCTAGGGTTATCGTCTTATACTTACAGTTTAGATGGAGGTGTTTTTAAAACCTTAGGCTTAACCGAAACTTTGAATGGTTTAAATATAGGTTACCATCAAATAAAGATGGCTGTAAACAATGGTGCTTGTGCAGATACTACTGTTAAGATTTTTAATATATCTGTACCAACGCCAAACTTTAGCGCATTACCAAGTTCATGTAACCAAGTTATTTCCTTTACTAACCAATCTGTATCAAATGATTTAGGTGTTATAAGTTACTTATGGACATTCGGAAAACCTAGCAAGGGAACTTCAACAGAAATTAACCCTACCTTTGATTTTGGTACTCCAGGTATTGATACTGTTAATTTAGTAGCAACCTCTTTAAGTGGTTGTTCTGTCTCCATCCAAAAGCAAGTTGTTGTAGGTTCTGGTAATGCTACACTTGGAGTAAATTTTGATTGGGCACCAGCGCTTAATTCTTGTAACAATAGAATTCAATTTGACAACTTAACACCTGCCGATACTTCATTTAGATTTAATTGGAGTTTCCCTGATGGATCATTTGATACAAGATTTGAATTGGCAAAAGCTTTTGCTGATACTGGTTTGCAAAGTGTAAGGCTTACGGCTCAGAAGGGTAATTGTTTTAGCTCAGTTCAAAAATTAGTATATATCCCACGTGATGCCAACGGACCTGTTTCTAAATTAAGTACTGCCTTTCCAATACAGCCCTTTGATGTACATTCCTATAATTTTTCTAACGAAAACAATTATATAGGAGCAGGTTGGATTGCTGCCAACCGCTGGTTGTTTGGAGATGGAACTATCGATTCTGTAAATACCTTTTCATTTAATAAAAAGTATGCAAGACCTGGTAAATACACTGTTTCTTTAGTGGCAACTGGCTCTACTGGTTGCAATGATACCGCAAGTATTATCATTGACGTAACGCCTGTTCTAACAGCTAATTTTGGTGTTACAGGCATATCTTGTGCAAATAGAAATGTTCAGTTTATAGATTCAACTATTTTAGCAACAAGTTACCGTTGGGATTTTGGCGATGGAGATACCTCAAATCTCGCAGCCCCTTCTCATACTTATGCCAAGGATAGTATTTATAAAGTAACGTTATTGGTTAATGGTATTCTAAGTTCGAGTAAAACAATAGAAATCATAACTTCTCCCAATCCAGGCTTTACCTATACTGCAAATTCTTGTGGTAATAAGTTTACGTTTACGCCAAATGAAATAGGAACAGATTTAAGTTATGTTTGGAGTGCAAATAAAAATTATTGGGTTGATTCAGCTGCTGCTAATGGTGTATTTCTTTTTCCAGCTACAGAATCTGCAGTAGTTTATTTATTAACTACAAGAAAAGGAACTTGCTCTGCCTTGTCTGCTCCAGATACGATTTATGGTGTTGAAGGTCCTCGAGCCAAGGTTAGTATTGTTTCAGCAGATTTTTGTTCCAATACTATTAACGTTGGTAATTTATCTACCAAGGCAATTGCCTCTTTTTATAGTTTTGATGGTTCTGTTTTTGCGCCTTTTACAAGCACTTTGGTATTTAATAATTTATCTAAAGGAGCGCATACATTAGTAGTAATTGCTCAAGGCAACACCTGCTTCGACACACTGGTGCAAGTGATACAGATTTCTGATATAGTAGGTGATTTTACGGCCCTGGCTAACAATTGTGATAGGGGAGTGGTGTTTGATGCAGTGTTTAGTTACTCGCCAGCTTTAGAAGCTACTTATGCTTGGGACTTTGGAGATGGAACCACTTCCAATGTGATGTCGCCAACGCATGTTTATTTAAAGCCTGGTAATGTTATCGTTTCTTTACGTGTAGATTTAAATAATGGCTGTTTTAAATCCTTTTCTAAATTAGTAGCTGTTAATGATACAAGTGGTCCTGGTTCAACGTTTACCGCCCAGTCTTTAACGAATGCAGATCCTTGTAAAATTGGTTACGAGTTTTTAGCAACCACACCTACCGGGGTTAAATTTGCTTGGAATTTTGGAGATGGATATGCAACAGGATTAAGCAAAGAAAAAAAGGTGTTTCATAGTTATGCGAATGCAGGAAACTACTTTGTGGTATTAACTAGTGTTAATAGTTTGGGTTGTGGCAGTTTTTCTGATAGTTTGTTGGTTGCAGTTACTGTTCCGGGAAGAGCCAATCCAATTGCAGGTTTCCTTACCCTCGATACAACCATGTGCTTGTCTTCTCAGGATTTTAATTTTGTAAATACTTCTTACATGGTAGGACCTGGATTTGTTCAAAGTAATGTTTGGGATTTTGGGGATGGCAATAAAAATTCTGTAAATGCTTCTATTTATGGTAAACGTTATGCCAGCACTGGCAATTATACTGTAAGTCTTGTGGCCATAAGTGATGGAGGATGCAAAGATACTTTTAACTTAACAGTTGCAGTGGTGCCAGATGCCGTTTGCAACCCAATTGGTTTGAACCAAGAAAACCTTGGACTGCAATGCATACTTTACCCTAACCCTAACGCGGGTGAATTTACTTTATCTTTAAATAGGGATTTGAGCGGAGTTGTAGTCTTCGTAAGAGATTTATCGGGTAGATTGGTGCACCAAGCGGATGCTAACCTTAAAGGGTCACATCAATTGAATTTACAGATTGGAGATTTAAGAGAGGGGCAATACTTGCTAGAACTTATTACAGATAGCGGTGAAATAGTCAGAAAGCCATTTATCATAGTAAAATAGTTTAGGGAAAATTTTTGCTATTTAGTTTAGGTGAAAAAATATTTTAGCTTGCTGTAACTTTCTATAAAGGGAAAACGTATTTATTGCAGAACCCCTAAATTAGGCCTTTAAACATGACCGTTTCTGAGTACAACCAGTGTGTTGATTTGCATGCAGACGCCCTATACCGCTTTGTGGTTAAAAACCTCAAAGATGGCGATATGGCAAATGATGTGGTGCAAGATACTTTTGAAAAGGTTTGGTTAAAGGTTGAGCAAGTGGCCTTTGAAAGTGCCAAGAGCTATTTGTTTAAAGTGGGTTATCATACCATGATAGACAAAATTAGAAAAGAGAAAAAATCTACTGTTTTAGAAGAGCACCATGAGGATTTGGTTCAAACGCATAGCCCTTATAATGATCTAAAAAGCATTATGGGTAAAGCGCTCGCAACCTTAACAGAAATTCAACGCCATGTAGTATTGTTAAGAGATTATGAAGGGTATAGCTATGATGAAATTGGCAGTATCACTGGTTTAAATGAGAGTCAGGTTAAAGTTTATATATACCGCGCCCGATTGGCAATGAAAAATTATTTGGGTAGAATAGAGAATGTAGTATGAGCGAACCTAAACACATAGCTAGAGATTTCTCTCACCTTAAGAAACCTGTTTCTATTGAAATAAATCCAGAGGTTCAGGAGAAATTAATTGCTTTCTTAGAAGGAGATTTAGCCGAGGAAGAAGCCAATACTTGGGAAAGAAAAATTGCAATTTATCCTGAGGTTAAGAAGGAGTTTGCCTTGTTTAAACAAACCAAATTAACAGCACCAGAGCAAGCGTTTAAGGGCAAGCAAAATTTATATAAGAAAGGCAAAGGTTTGGTTATGCCAATGTATTTTAATAGGTGGTTGGCTGCTGCAAGCATTGTGGTAATTTCTAGTTTGTTTTGGTTTTTGTTTGAACCTACAAGTGAAACCAAACAAGTTGCAGTTAATCAGCAATTGCAGAGTTTAGCAGCAATTGATAAGCAAGAAAATGAAACGAAGAAAGATGTAGTTTCCTTACCGAAATCAACTTCGGTAGCTAGCACAAGGATGGTTAAATCTGCTAAAGCAGTAAGGTCAAATCTGTTAATAGAAAAAGTTGAGGCAATTACTTTGACCCCTAAAAAAACGGAGAGTATAAGCATTGCTAATAATACTGCAGATTTAGTTTTGGTTCAAGAAGAAATGCCTGTAATTACTAAGCAGAAGCCAATACAATTAAGTAAGCAAAATAATTATTTAAACCCAAAGGACTGGTTAGTTGGTAAATTAAAGAAGCAATTGCCAGAAACAGGAATTGTGGTGCAGCAAAATATAGATGAGGAGCAAAATAGTCATAAACTGCTTATTGCATCAAGGTATTTTTCTTACGAAAAAGTGAGTTATCAAAAACAAAATTAAAATTACAATATATGAAATGGTTAAAATTTGCAGCAATAACCTTGCTGAGTGGAAATTTATGGGCTCAAAGTGAAATCAGTTTAAGTCCATTTACAAGTATTGAGTTAGAGGCTCCAGTAAAGTTGAAGTTAGTAGGCGGAGAGTTACCTAAAGCAAAAAGGAATGCGGGTTTGGCAAGCTATTCCTTTAAGGTAAATGGTGCCGTATTAGAAATTGGATTAAAAGAGGGTGAATCGAATAATGAGGAGCCTATATTGATTTGCTTTCAGGAGTTACTAGGTGTAAAGATAAATGGCGTTGGTGCTATAGAAATGGAAGAAGGGTCTAAGATAAGTTCAAATACATTTACATTGTTATGCAATGGTGCTTCTAAAACGGCGTTAACGTTAGATGTTAAAGATCTTAAGGTAACTGCAAGTGGAGCCACTAAATTAACCTTGAATGGAAATGCAGATAAGGTTAGCTTAGATTTGCAGGGAGCATCTAAATATTATGGGGCAGGTTTAATTGCAAAACAAGCTATGGTTAAGTCTAGTGGTGCCAGTTATTTTAATGTAAATGCCTCAGATAACTTGGCTATAGAAGCCAGCGGTGCTAGTAAAGGAATATACGGTGGTAGTCCAACTATGCGCAATATAAATGTAAGTGGAAATTCTGATATAGTTGATGCCAATACTGGTAAGCGATTGGCAGATGAAAGAGAAAATCCAGGGGATACCACAAGGATAAAATTTGGTAAGAAAAAGGTAATTATTATAGATGGGGATGATGAAATAACCATTGAAGAAAATGAAGACGATGAGGAAGATGATATTTTTGCAAATGGCAGTGGGAAGCTAAAAAATGTGTATGCTGGATTTGAGTTAGGAATGGGTGCTTTAACCACTAATACCCTAAATTTTCAGATGCCTGCCGATTATAAATTTATGGAAAGTAATTTAGGTAAATCGTGGTTTTATGGTGTAAATTTATTGGAGGGTGACATGCCTATTATTAAAAACAAATTGGCTATTACCAGTGGCTTAGGAATGGAGTTTCAAAATATAGAATTTAACTCGGATAGAATTTTGATACCTAATGTTTCAATTCTAGCCGCGGATTCGGGTGACAAAAATTTAACAAGAAACAGGATGTATTGCTATAATATCAATGTTCCATTATTAATTAAATTTGCGCCTAGAACTAAGAAATCTAAGGATGGATTTCATGCAGCGGTTGGTGTTATTGGAACCTTTAAGGCTTACAATCATTTAAGAATTGAAAGTTCTGAAAATGGGTATAAAGAGGAGGCTAAGTTGAAAGATGATTTTAACGTAAATCCATTTAGAGTTAGTGTAACAGCTAGGATTGGTTATGGATGGTTTAGGGCATTTGCTAATTATAGCTTAACGCCGTTTTTTAATACAGCTAATAATAACCCCGACCTGCGCAGTTTTTCAGCAGGAATTACTTTAATACCATTTGATTACTAGGTATACATGAAAACAAAAAAGCCCCGCAATCAACTTGATTGCGGGGCTTTTTTTATGTTTAGAAATGATTATTCTGTAATCACTAATTTTTGTGAAGTTGATGCATTACCTGCTTCAACAGTAACTACATAAATACCAGGATTTAGGTTAGAAATGTTCATTGGTAAATTGTATTTACCAGCATTTACTTTACCAAAATTGTTGCTAAGAACTTCTTGTCCAACTAAGTTAACAATGCTAACTTTTACATCAGAAGATTTAGTAACATCGAAATCAATTTCTACAGTATTTCTTGCAGGATTAGGGAAAACCTTGCTAATTGAAATAGGCTCTGCATCTTCCATACCTGCACCAATGTTACCAGTAACAGTTAAGTGGAAAAAAGATTGGATGAAAATATCATTGGTAAATGCATTACCAGATACATAACCTTGCCATCCATTGATATCTCTGTAAGAAACATCTTTTAAGCCTACCAATGAGGTATTGAAAAAAGTCTTATTTTCAAAAGGGATACCACTTGCATTAGAGCTAAAATAGCAGCCAAAATAGTTGCTTCTGCGCATGTTAGATGGTTTAGTTGCAGGATCTAATTGATAAATATAAACTGCAGTATCTCCATTAACAACAGCAGGCACACCTGCTTTAAAGGTAAAGGTAAATCCTACTAGGTTAGCTGTTGTGCCACCATTAGGATTCAGGTTTACTTGTATGCCAGCAGGAGCAGGAAATGAGGCCGTTTTTAAAGACCAAGAATTTTCCCATCCTCCATTGTTATTGTTAGCGCGGGTGGTATCGATAAAAGTAGTTACTCCTGAATTTAATAAGATAGTATCCATTTTCACGTAATTAGCTGGCATTCTTCTTGCAAAGTTCCAATCTACCATAGCTAATTTATCTTTTGATTGAGTGAATTCTAATTTGCGGATTTGGCTACCAGCAAAGTAAGCAATGAATAAGGTATCTACCACATTTACTTTTCCTCCCATACCATCTGAAACTGAATCTACGTTTCTAACATATAGGTAAGGGAAAGCAATACTATCGCATTTGTAACTGTTAAATCTAGAAAGCTGATTGTTTGGCTTATCTGTTAATTGAATTAAATCGTCTTTAGGGTCAATTACCTGTCCAACACTCACCCAAGATCCATAGCGAATAACGCCATCATCTTCAACAAATTTTGCAAGCGTATCGTGAACTAAAAAGTTTACAAATTCACTCAAGTTAGCACCAACATTGGTTTGTTCTGTAATGTCTGGTAAAGAATACCAATCAGAAATAAACTCGCCACCTTTTTTCAATTGATTAGCCTTAAAAGGGTTAGCAGGTTGGTTAGCTGCTGGGAAACGGCTTTCGTTACGATTGTCAATTTTTTGCGCCATAGCGGCTGACCCTAAGGTAAGCGCTGCAACAGCTGAAAGTAACATTTTTTTCATTTTTATATTAGTGTTTAGAAGTTTCGAATTTAATTATTTATTTCAAATATACAATTTAGACAGACTAAATTGAAATTTGGTTGCATTATTAGTTTCCTTCAAGCCAATTGCCATCGCTTTTGATAAGTTCTATCAGTTCATCTACGGCTTCTGCCGAGTTTACAGATTTTTTAACAACCTCTTTCCCTTTGTATAAGGTTATTTTTCCTGGTCCTGACCCAACATATCCATAATCTGCATCGGCCATTTCTCCTGGGCCATTCACAATGCAGCCCATAATGGCAATTTTTACCCCCTTTAAGTGGTCGGTACGTTTTCTGATCATGGCTGTGGTTTCTTGCAAGTCAAATAGCGTGCGGCCGCAACTTGGGCAGCTAATGTATTCTGTTTTACTTATTCTTGCTCTAGCTGCTTGCAAAATTCCAAAAGAGATTTCATTTAAGCGTTTTTTATCTTGGGTGCTTTTTACAAAAAATAGCCCATCACCAAAGCCATCTGTTAGCAAACTACCTGCATCTGTAGCGCTAAATAGCATTGTTAAATCTAAGGATT
>JBIKKC010000148.1:0-5814 GCA_044360615.1 Bacteroidia bacterium
ATCCCAAAGCTTAGCGGCAGTTGCATCATTTTTCTCAGATTTAAACTCTTTGGCAACAATTGCATTCTCTACCTTTTTATTTAATTTCTTAAATACCTCTTGTTCTGTTTTGCCAGCACTTAACATCTTAATAGCGGCTGCTTTTACTTTGGCATCTAAGCAATTGTAAACTTTGTAATTTACGCGCTCTTTCCACATGTATTTCTCTTTGCGTGTGCTATGGAATGCTTCAATACCACTTGTATCATTTAACGCTTTGCTCCAAACTTTTCTATCGGTTAAATCAAATAGTAAAATACCATCGTGGTATTCTGTCATGATGTGCCTAAACTCTGGATACTTAGTTTCTAAGATGCTTTCTTCATAGGCCAAACACTTATCGTTAGCCCACTCGGTAAACATATTTCTGGCAGCCATAAAAGTATTGTCTTTTTCTCTTGGCTGTTGGTTAGCTGCTACGTAAGCTGCAAACTCAACTTCGGTATACGTCTTATTGCCAATCATAAATAAAGGCTTATTAGACATTTTACTTTCATCGTACTTCCAATCCCCTTTTAAGAAACTACTATCTAATTTAGCTGCAAACAATCTAAAGTTTGCAGGATATTCTGTGTACTTATTATCCTTCTTAACTCTTGCAATAACGGCGGTTTTAGAACCTTCCGAACGCGAATCTCTGGTTACCTTATTCTTAATAACATCTTGCACTTCTTTGTATTCGCCAACAGGTCTAAACTCTACAAATTTAACAATATGCCAGCCATAATCAGTACCAAATGGCTTAGAGGTTTCACCTGGTTTAAGGGCAAAACACTGGTCTTTAAATTCATCAGGATATCCGCTTAAACTCGATATCCAATTCATGATACCTTTATTGGCTTTGCTGCCATCATCTTGAGAATATTTTTCTACTATAGTATCAAAAGTAGCGCCTTGTTGCAATTCTGCATAGGCCTTTTTAATGGCCTCTTCTGCATTATTTAACACCTCTTGAGTTGAACCATAACCTGTTCTAATCATTACATGTTGCACCTTAACCTCGCCGCGGGCCGGACGAACATCATTTACACGCAGAACATGGTACCCAAATTGCGTTCTAAAAGGAATACTCATTTCGCCTTTTGGGGTTTTATAAGCTGCATTCTCGAAAGGATAAACCATTTGGAAAACAGTGAACCAACCTAACTTTCCAAAATTACGTTTGGCCGATGGGTCTTCTGAAAAACGTGAAGCAAGGGTATCAAACTTCTCTCCATTTAAGGCACGCTTACGTAAGTCTAATATTTTTTTATACGCTGCCAAGGTATCTGCTGGCGCAGCATTTGGGTCAACATTAATTAAAATATGACTTGCATTCACCTCTTGCTTCATGCGCTCATAAGCTTCTAACATTAAGGCTTCGGTAACTTTCTTATCATTTAAATAAGGCGCAGCCAATTGTTTGCGATAGCCAGATAATTCTGAAGTAAAAGCAGGATTGGTATCCAACTTTAGGGTCATGGCTTCTTTTACCTTGAGCTTAAAGTTTACATATAAACTAAGATAATCGCGCATTTCTGCTTCGGTAGGTTTGGTTTTCTCTTTACGGTTTTTGTTTAACTGACGTAAAAATTCATCTTGCATCACCTTTTCATCTCCTACCGAAAAGATTACAGGATTGGGTGCAACTGGTTCTGGCGCGACAACTTTTGAGTTAGTGGCAGGCTTTGTTTTTGGCACCCCACTGCTTTTTTTCGTTTGCGCTAAAAGCGTTGTAGAAAATAGAACGCTGGAAATACTAAGAACTACTAATACGGTTTTTTTCATATCTACTTTTTTCTAAAGCCTTGCAAAAATAGGAATCTCCCTCAGGCTGCCAAATAAATCTAAATGCTAAAAGTCAATATTTATTTATTGGCTCAATTTAAAAAGCAATGGTTTAGAGGGTGAGGCATCGGTTTCTAAACTTGCTATCTGAATATTAAGGAGATACAAATCATCGGGCACTTCATTAGGCACAAAAACCATTTCTGTGATGGTAGCCTCTTTTCTTGGATTTTCTGGATACTGCCAAAAAGCCTTGTGTGACAGCATTTGGCCGCCATCCTCTTCCCTATCTACAGAAGGTAAATCTATTAATAAATGCTGTACACCCAATGCTGCCAAGGCCTGGCACAACTGTGGCTGCAAATAGGTAGGGTTTTTACCCGAATAATTTTGGCTTAGTTTGCTACTTTGGTTAGGTAAACTGCGCAGCACCAAGGCTTGTATGCCTGGGCTTACAAATGGTAGTACCGCCTCTGCACTAATTAAGTTATCGCCATTTTCTAAGGTTTTGGCTTGAACCGAAAGTAATTGCGCTGTAAAAAAAAATGTTTTAAGACTTTGATGTATGCTAATGCGTTCTTTAGTAATATGACCAATACATTCTGTGTGCGTGCCATTTCCATGGGCATTGATAAAAAGGTTTTCGCAATTGGCGCCACTGCCAGCAGCCACACTACCAATAAAATCGCCCACTTGAATGGGTTCAAACCGAGGGAAAGGAATATGAAAAGCAGAAGGGTTTTGCGCACCCGAATGCATACCGATGGAAATATCGATAGGCTCTTGCAAATTTGCCTTATAAATTTGCTGGTTAAGGCTGAGGCTGGCAATGATCATAACGCGAAGGTAGCAGAAAATTAAATGCGAAGGCTAAATTGGCTTTTCCAATAAAAAAATGTAAATCGAAAATCGAAATTGTAACACGCATGCAGGCATACGAAAGAAAACGCTTATGGAAAATAATACTCTTGGTAGCTGCCATGGGAATAGGAGGCTTTTCCTTATGGTATACCAGAACCTTAGTAAAAGATTTGGCGGTTCAAGAAGATAAAAAAATACTCTTGTGGGCCAATGCTACCAGGCAATTGGGTATGGTAGACAATAACATGGACATTAACTTTTTATTAGACATTATTAAAGATAATGAAACCATTCCTACCATTTTAGTAGACGACCGTGGCATGATAGTGGCTACAAGAAACCTAGATTCTACCAGAGTAGAAGATAGCCTTTACCTACAAAGCGAATTGGCGCTAATGAAAGAAGAGCACGAGCCCATTAAAATTGTTTACGACGAAACCAATAACCGTTACAACAACCTTTATTATAAAAATTCGAGCATTTTAAACGACCTAAAAACCTATCCCTTCATCCAATTGGGACTCATTTCTTTCTTTGCCATAATGAGTTATTTGGCTTTAAGCAGCAGCCGCAGAGCCGAACAAAACCAAGTGTGGGTGGGCATGAGTAAAGAAACTGCACACCAGTTGGGAACGCCTATCTCTAGTTTAAGAGAATGGCATAATTTATTACGCGAAACAGATAAAGAGCAACAAGAAGAGATTTTAAAAGAGGTAGATTACGACTTAAAAAGACTCGAACTTATCACAGAACGCTTTTCAAAAATTGGCTCTGAACCTATTCTTAAAGCAGAAAATTTAGACCTTATTGTAGAAAAATCGGTTTCCTATTTGCGCAATAGAATTTCGAGTCAGGTTGATTTTGCTTTTGAAATAGGCAAACCAGGGAATTGGGCCAAGATTAATATTCCATTGTTTGAGTGGGTAATTGAGAATGTTTGCAAGAATGCGGTAGACGCCATGGACGGAAAAGGCAAACTTACTGTAGTGCTAAATCATGATGAAACCCATGTTTATATTGATATAAGTGATACTGGAAAAGGAATACCCAGAAACAAATTTAAAACTGTTTTTAAACCAGGGTATACCACAAAAAAACGCGGTTGGGGGCTAGGTTTATCCTTAGTAAAACGCATTATTGAGCAATACCATAAAGGGCAAATTTATGTGCGTTTTTCGGAACCGGGCAAAGGCTCCACTTTTAGAATTATCTTAGCAGCCGAATAATGGGAAGAATATTGGCCATAGATTTTGGCACCAAAAGAATTGGGTTGGCAGTTACCGACCCACTAAAAATAATTGCCTCCAGTTTGGCAACAGTTACAGCACACGAAGCCATTGTTTGGCTAAAAAATTACTGTAGCAAAGAAGAGGTAGAAGCATTTGTAGTAGGAAAACCCTTACAAATGGACGGCACAGATTCTGAATCTGCGCCAGCTACCGAAAAATTTATATCTTTGTTGGCTAAATCGTTTCCAAAAACACCTATTCATCGTGTAGACGAACGCCTAACCTCAAGGATGGCCTCGCACGCTATGGTAGAAATGGGAATGAAGAAAAAAGACCGGCAAAAAAAGGGGAACATCGACCAAATTAGCGCTGTATTGATTCTTCAATCCTACATGGAAGCCAATAGTTATTAAATATGATTTTACCAATTGTTGCCTATGGCGATCCTGTGCTCCGTAAAATAGGAGAAAACATAGGACCAGATTATCCAAAATTAGCAGAACTCATAGCCAATATGTGGGAAACCATGTATCATGCGCATGGTGTAGGCTTGGCTGCTCCCCAAGTTGGGAAAGCTATTAATTTGTTTATCATAGATACCGAAGCATTTGAAAACGAGGAATACCCAAATGAGAAAAAGGTATTTATTAACGCAGAAATCTTAGAAGAAAACGGCGAAAGATGGGAATATGAAGAAGGCTGTTTAAGCATTCCACACATCAGAGAAAATGTGAGTAGGCATGCCAAATTGCGCATCCGCTACCAAAATGAAGCCTTCGAAACCATTGAAGAAGCTTATGATGGTATTGCGGCTAGGGTAATTCAACATGAATACGACCATTGTAAAGGAAAACTTTTTGTTGACCATATTTCTCAACTAAAAAGGCGTTTACTAAAAAACAAATTGATAGCTATATCTAAGGGTGCCGCGCGTGTTGATTATAAAATGCGGATTCCCGCAACTCGATAAAACAAATTAGAAAAACGGCGTTTTTGCATAAAATGCAAAAACTTTTTTAAAATTTGGGCAATATCGTTTGAAGCCTAAAAACAAAATCTCTTTATTCGCACCGTTAATAAATTGTAATGGAACCAAAAAATAAGTTCAACTTTCAATTCGAGTCTTTGCATTATTTCTTACGTAATGTAGCAAATAACATCAAAACTCCTGATAGCATTTATCTATTAGAAAAGAACAAAGACAGCTATAGAGGAATTAGCTATAAACAAGTATTGGATGAAGCCAATGCCACATCTGCTTGGCTTATGGATAAGGGTTTAAAAAAGCAGGAGATGTGCGCCTTGCTTATAGAAAATTGCCCAGAATATATCATTTACGATCAAGCGCTAATGCAATTGGGTCTGGTAAATGTTTCTATTTATCCAACTTTATCTGAAGGAGAAATAGAATACATTATCAATGATTCTGGATCTAAATGTATTTTGGTAGGTACCCCATTTCTTTTAAAGAAAATTCAAAAGATTAGAGGCAATTGCCCAAGTTTAAAATATGTAATTTCGGCGTTTGAACCCAGCAAACCAGAAGAAGGCGTAATCTCTTACCAGCAACTTATAAAGGAGGGAACAGATTTATACCCTCAATTAAAGGAAGCTATAGAATTAGCCTTAACACAAGTAAAGCGCGAAGATTTAAGTTGTCTTTTATACACCTCAGGAACTACTGGCAAACCAAAAGGCGCTATGCTTACCCACGATAATTTCTTGAGTGATTTGGAAATGGCCTTGGAGTTGATAGACATAGTAAATAAGGATTATGTTTTCTTATCCTTCCTTCCAATGTGCCACGTGTATGAGCGCACGGCTACCTATTATTTAAGTACAGTAGTTGGAACACAAATTGCTTTTGCCCAAAGCTTAGAAGCACTTACATCTAATATCCAAGAAGTAAAGCCAACCG
>JBIKKC010000149.1:0-5786 GCA_044360615.1 Bacteroidia bacterium
AAGAGATGTTTGGAAAGGATGTAAAAATAAGTGATGTACAGCTTAACTTAACTGCCTATTCTGCTGCCTATTTTGGTTACGCAAGAGATATTAATGATAAGTTAACGGTTGGTTTTAAAGCAAAATATCTTGCAGGTATTTACAATGCAGAATTACTTAAGAATGTAACAACCTTTAAAACTGACAGTGGCCAAAATAACACTTACAAATTAGAGGTTAGTACAGACTATGAATTGAGAGGTGCAGGTTATGATAGAATAGACGGTATAATAAATGCTGAAAATATTGATTTAGTAGGAACAGCAAGAAATTATTTTACCAAACCCGTTGGAAGAGGTTTCTCGGTAGACCTAGGCATGAATTATAGGGTTTCCAATAAATTAAGCTTTTCTGCAAGCGTGTTAGACTTAGGTGCAATTTCATGGAAAGAGGCAAAATCTTATTCTAAGAATGCAAGTTTTACCTTTGAAGGTTTTAGAACGGATGATCCTTCAACTATAGATTCTACAACACTTCAAAATTTCCAAGACTCAATTTTAGAAATATTTAAACCTGTAGAATCTGGAAATATTACTTATTCAACAAGATTGAATTCTCGTGTATATGCTGGCATGAAATATAACCTTTACAATAGCGGAAGCATAGATTTAGTGGGTTATGGGGAATTATGGAATAATAAATTTTATCCAGGATTTAGTGTGGCGTATACCCAACGCATCTGGAGACTACTTGATTTAAGAGTAAATTATAACATATACAGAGAACAATACAAAAATGTTGGTTTAGGTTTAGCTATGAGCTTAGGTCCATTAGTTTTGTATACAGCAACAGATAATATCTTAGGTTGGGCCCCACTAGATGGAACACTTAAATTGGATGCACACTACACTAATTTCAGATTTGGTGTTAACATAAACATTGGTGGCCGTTACGATAGAGACAATGACGGAGTGCCAGACAGAAAAGACCAATGTAAAAAAGTTCCAGGCTTAGCTAAATTTGATGGATGCCCGGATACCGATGAGGATGGTGTTCCAAACCCATCTGATGAATGTGTAGATGTTAAAGGAACTATTGCCGCTAAAGGGTGCCCTGATATGGATGGAGATGGTATTAAAGACCTTGCCGATTCTTGTATGAGTGAAAAGGGGGATGCTAAATTATTTGGTTGCCCAGACAAAGACAATGATGGCGTTGCAGATAAATATGATGCATGCCCAGAAGATTCTGGAATGGTAAGCAGAAATGGTTGCCCAGATAGAGATGGGGATGGCGTTTTAGATAAAGCAGATGTATGCCCTGATGTTGCAGGTCCTAAATTTACCATGGGTTGCCCAGATAAGGATAGAGATAGCATTCCAGATAACGAAGATGAATGTCCTGGCGTTCCTGGTTTACGCCAATTTAAAGGTTGCCCAGATTTAGATGGGGATGGTATTCCAAATAAAAGCGACAGTTGCATAGGTGATGCTGGCCCTGCTGCTACCTTTGGCTGCCCAGATACAGATGGAGATGGCATTGCCGATAAGTATGATAATTGTCCGACAGAAGCCGGAAATTTAGAAAATCAAGGTTGCCCTACTTTAGATTCAAGTCTGGTAGTTTTAACCGAAGAGGAAAAGAAAGTATTAAAAGAAGCCTTTAGTAATCTTGAGTTTGAAAGTGGTACAGCAAAAATTGCTGCAGTTTCGATAGCATCCTTGCATGAACTTGCAGAATTACTAAATACAAGAACCGAATACAAACTAGAAATAAACGGTCATACAGATAATTCTGGAAAAGCTGCAACTAACAAAAAGTTAAGTCAGGATAGAGCCAACGCCGTAAAAACTTATTTAGCTAGCCAAGGGGTTGCAGCAAATAGAATGACTGCCAAAGGATTTGGTTCAAGCAAACCTGTTTCTGAAAACAAAACAGCAGCGGGCAGACAAAAGAATCGTAGGGTAGAGTTTAAGATTATTAAATAGACAGCGGACGGATGATGGATGACGGATGATGGAAGCAAATTATCTGTCATCTGTCACCCGTCTTCCGTCATCGGTCACCCGACACCCGTCAATTAAAACCTTTCAAACATATTAAAGAAGAAGCTTGCCTCATTGGCTGCATTTTCATCGCTATCGCTTCCATGCACGGCGTTTGCTTCAATAGATTCTGCAAATCTGTTGCGAATGGTACCTTCTTCTGCTTTTTTAGGGTCGGTTGCGCCAATTAAGGTGCGGAAATCAGCAACAGCATTTTCTTTTTCTAAAACTGCAGCTACAATTGTACCGCTGGTCATAAAAGAAACTAAATCACCAAAAAATGGACGTTCTTTATGGACATTGTAAAAAGCTCCTGCTGTTTCAACGCTCAACTTAGTATATTTCATTGCGCGAATGGTGAAACCAGCTTCAATAATCTGGTCGATGATTTTACCAGTATGACCATTAGCCACTGCATCGGGCTTAATCATTGTGAAAGTAATATTACTCATAGTTTTAAATGTAAATTTTTATTGGGCCGCAAAGTTAACAATTGCCTTGAATTAATTGTTAAGCTAATAAAACGTAAAAAAAATGCATCCAAATAGCTTAAAAAACCATCATTATTAGATATTTGCACCCGCTTTGAACAATATTCAAGAAATAAAACCCTTACTAAAGGCCAATAATTCACCTAAAGTGGTGATTACCACGCACCATAAGCCAGATGCAGATGCGCTTGGTTCTTCCTTAGGCCTTTACCATTACCTCACAAAAATTGGGATTCAAGCCCAAGTGGTTACCCCAACTGATTATGGCGACTTCCTAAAATGGATGCCTGGAGAAGGAAATGTAATTAACTTTGAGGAAAAAGAAGAAATTAGTTCACAATTGGTAAATGACGCTGATTTCGTTTTTTGTTTGGATTTTAATGCTTTAAAAAGAATTAATAAACTGGGTGCCATCGTAGAAAACAGTCGAGCCATTAAAGTATTAATCGACCACCATTTAGAACCCGAGGGATTTGAAACCTATCGTTTATGGACCACCAAAGCCAGCAGCACTAGCGAGCTTATTTTCTGGTTTATAGAGTTAATGGGTGATATACATTTAATTGATGAAGCTGTGGCATCCTGCCTATATGCGGGAATTATGACAGATACCGCTTCTTTTAAACATGGCTCTACCACTGCTACAACACATAGAGTAGCGGCCATGCTCTTAGAAAAAGGAGCTAAATCTAATAGAATATTTGAAGCCATTTATGATAATTATTCAGAAAGTAGAACCCGCTTCATTGGTTTTTGCTTGAGTGAGAAATTACAGATTTTGCCAGAATATAAAACTGCATTAATTGTTGTATCGGCAGAAGAACTGAAGCGATTCAAAATTATTACAGGCGATAGCGAAGGTTTGGTAAATTACGGACTTAGCATTACTGGCATAAAATTATCTGTATTAATTGTAGATAGAACTGTTGCCAGAAAAATGAGTTTTAGATCTAAAGACACCTTCCCTGCCAATGAATTTGCAAGAAAACATTTTAATGGCGGAGGTCATTTTAATGCTGCAGGAGGAGAAAGCCAGGAGGCAATAGAAGACCTAGAATTGCGTTTTAAAACCGCCATAAAAGATTATAAACAATACTTAAATTAAATATAGAAACATGATCAAACAATTAGTATCTCTAGCTGCAATTCTACTGTTAATTGCAGCATGTAGCAACAAAGAAACAACGCCAGACGGCATTGAGTACACAATTCACACTTCCAATGAAGAAGGCAGAATGGTGGCAAAAGGCGACATACTTACCATACACATGGTAGCGAAAGTAGAACGCAATGATTCACAACTATTCGACACTTATTCTAATGGTAAACCTTTTGAAATTCCAGCAGAAGAACCAACTCTAGGTTCAGTACTTTCATTATTAAAGAAAGGCGACAGTGCTTCATTTAGCATTAGTGCAGATACCCTTTTTAACAAGAGCTTCAGACAACCACTTCCTCCAGGAGTAATGTCAGGAGATAAAATTGTATTCCATGTTTCTATGGTTGATATTTATAACCAAGAAGAGATTAAGAAGAAAATTGAAACAAGAAATAATGAATATAGGTCACAAGATTCTTTAGTATTTAGCCAAATGCTTGCCGCCACTCCAGAATACAAAACTACCCCTAGTGGTCTTCGCTACATAATTGTAAAATCTACTAACGGTAAAAAGGTAATGGCTGGCAATAAAGTAACGGTTAAGTATAAAGGCTCTTTCTTAGATGGCAAAGTTTTTGACCAAACAAAAGAAGGGCAACCAGACTTCGTATTTAATGTTGGCGCAAAAATGGTAATACCTGGTTGGGATGAAGGCTTGCAATTAATGAAAGAAGGCGAAACTTGCCGTTTATTAATTCCTTGGAACTTAGGGTATGGCGAATTTGGTAGTGGTCCAATCCCTCCGTTTTCATCTTTATTATTTGATATTGAATTGGTAAAAGTAGAACCTAAATAATATGAAAAAGCAATTATTCTTAGCCCTTTTAGTATTAAGTACAATGGGCTTAACAGCGCAAGACAGCGCCAAATCTAAAGGTAAATCAAACACTAAAAGAAATATTAAAGTGAACCAAGAAATGACTACACCTTCTGGCCTTAAATATAAGGTTACAGAAATAGGCAAAGGACCTGCAGTTGCTGCAGGCGACCAAGTAAGCGTGCATTATGTAGGCACCTTAGTTAATGGAACTAAATTTGATAGCTCTCGCGATCGTAACCAACCTTTCTCTTTTAAAGTTGGTGGTGGCCAAGTTATCAAAGGATGGGATGAGGGCTTACAATTATTGCATGTAGGCGATAAAGCTATTTTAACCATACCGCCAACTATTGGTTATGGTGAGCGTAGTATGGGTTCGATACCTGCAAATAGTACTTTAATTTTTGATATTGAAGTAATGGATACCAAAACTCCTGTGGTGGCTGTACCTTATGATGTAAAAGGAAAAGATACCTTAACCACAGCTTCTGGCTTAAAATATATTTACGTTAAAAAAGGTGAAGGCATAAAAGCAGAACCTGGTAAAATAGTAGATGTACATTATACAGGTTATTTAATGGATGGACGCAAATTTGATTCATCTGTTGAACGCGGAGATCCTATTAGCTTTAACTTGGGTCAAGGCATGGTTATAAGAGGTTGGGATGAAGGCATTGCCTTAATGAAAGTGGGCGATCAAATGCGCTTAATTATTCCTAGCCAACTTGCCTATGGCGAAAATGGAGCAGGAGGTGTTATTCCGCCAAATGCAACACTAATCTTCGATGTTGAGTTGGTAGGTGTTAAATAACTCAGCTAAAATACCATCTTTAAGCCCCGAATTTTCGGGGCTTTTTATTTTTTCTATTTTGGCCCAATTCAAAATTCGCAGATAAATATCTGCAGATAAATCTATGATATCTGCCCTATCTGGATTTAACTTTAGCTGTTCTAATCTTTCGTTTAAAGACATTTTAGAAACCTTACGATGAAAGTCTTTTAGTTGGTCGCGGCTAAATGACTTTTCTTCCGGATTATTACTAATGATATGCGATATTTTATTGATGGTGCCGCTAGTTACCACAGATTCTAAATTTTTTAAACCCGCAGTTTTATGCGTTACCCAGTGCTCAATAGTTTGCCAGGTTTTTTCGCTTACTGCACCATCCATTAAACGCACGGTTCCAATATCAAACGAAACCGAGCTTAACACCTTCTTATTAGAGATAACGGTCATTTCTGTGCTACCACCACCAACATCTATGGTGAGATAATTTTTATTAGGTTCAAAACAC
>JBIKKC010000022.1:0-17394 GCA_044360615.1 Bacteroidia bacterium
GTGACACGGTTTTTCAACGCATGCGCACCATGGCCATTCATATGATGCGTTCGATAGGCAATTTTGCAGGAGGATGTAATGTTCAGTTTGCCGTTAACCCAGAGGATGAGTCAATTATTTCGGTTGAGATAAACCCAAGGGTTTCGCGCTCTTCGGCTTTAGCTTCCAAGGCAACAGGTTACCCTATTGCTAAAATAGCGGCCAAGTTAGCCATAGGATATAACTTAGATGAATTAAAGAATCCAGTTACAAAAACTACCTCGGCCTATTTTGAACCAGCTATAGATTATGTAATTGTAAAAATACCACGTTGGAATTTTGATAAATTTAAAGGTTCAAACAAAACCTTAGGCTTACAAATGAAATCTGTAGGTGAGGTAATGGGTATTGGAAGAACCTTTTTAGAAGCACTTCAAAAGGCCACACAAAGTTTGGAGATTAAGCGCAATGGTTTGGGGGCAGATGGATTTCAACAAAGAAAGCTTGAAGATATTGTTGAGAAACTGAAGAACCCAAGTTGGGATAGAATATTTGCCGTAAAAGATGCCTTAAGTTTAGGAATGCCTATTTCTTCCTTAGAGAAATTAACGCGTATAGACCGCTGGTTTCTTACACAAATTAATGATATGGTGAGGTTAGAAAATGACACCAAGCGATTTAATTTAAAGAACCTTCCTAAGGAAATTTTAATAGAGTTAAAGCAAAAAGGATACAGCGATATTCAGGTGGCTTATCTGCTTGGAGGTGATACTACAGAGGACGATGTTTGGGATTTACGTAAGGAGATGGGCATTCATAGAATTTACAAGATGGTAGATACCTGTGCTGCAGAATTTCCATCGCCCACTAATTATTTTTACAGCACTTTTGATGGAGAAAATGAAAGTATTGTTAGTGATAAGAAAAAAATTGTCGTGCTTGGTTCAGGTCCAAATCGTATTGGACAAGGAATAGAGTTTGATTATAGTTGTGTACATGGCTTGTTAGCGGCCAAAGAATCGGGTTATGAGGCCATCATGTTAAACTGTAATCCAGAAACGGTAAGTACAGATTTTGACATGGCAGATAAGCTATATTTTGAGCCAGTATTCTGGGAAACTTTACGTGAGATTATTGAATTGGAAAAGCCAGAAGGTGTAATTGTGCAATTGGGAGGTCAAACAGCGCTTAAGTTAGCTAGAAAACTGCATGAGCACGGCATTAAGATTATAGGAACGAGTTTCCCCGATATGGATATTTCGGAAGATCGTGGAAGCTTTTCAGATTTGCTAAAGGAATTGGATATTCCTTATCCAGATTATGGTGTGGCCGAGGATGCAGATGAGGCAATTGCCGTGGCTAATAAGGTGGGTTACCCTGTATTGGTTAGGCCTAGTTATGTGTTGGGTGGCCAAGGGATGAAGATTGTAATTAATGATGAAGACCTAGAGCAAGCGGTTATTGATTTGTTGGGTGATTTACCCGGAAATCGTTGTTTAATTGACCATTTTTTAGACAGAGCAGAAGAGGCAGAAATTGACTTAATCTGTGATGGAGAAGATGTTCATATTGTGGGCATGATGGAGCATATAGAGCCAGCAGGAATTCACTCTGGCGACAGTTCGGCGGTATTGCCACCCTTTAGTTTAAGTGAGAAAGTACAGGCAACTATGGAAACCTATGCTAAATTATTGGCAGTGAAAATGAATATTAGAGGTTTGTTAAATATTCAATTTGCTATAAAGGATGAAAAAGTATTTGTAATTGAAGCCAACCCAAGGGCCAGTAGAACAGTGCCTTTTATAGCCAAAGCCTATCAAATTCCTTACATCAATATTGCTACAAAAGTGATGCTTGAAGCTAAGAAGATAAAAGATTTTACCTTCGAACGAAAGTTAAAAGGTTATGCGATAAAAGAACCTGTTTTTAGTTTTGATAAGTTTCCAAATGTAAATAAGGAATTGGGCCCAGAAATGAAATCTACGGGTGAAGCCATTAGGTTTATTAAGGATTTACAAGATCCACATTTTAGAATGCTATACAAAGAGAAGAGCATGTATTTAAGTAAATAGAATAGGCAACGATAATGAAGTGGATTGCACAACTTCTAGGTTTATTGATGCTTTTTGTACTACTAGTAAATAAAGCAGATGCCCAAAATAAAAGGCCAAAGGTTGGCTTAGTTTTAAGTGGAGGTGGTGCTAAGGGGATGTCGCACATTGGCATTTTAAAGGCCATTGATAGTGCTGGCTTAAAAATTGATATTGTAACTGGTACTAGCATGGGAAGTATTATGGGTGCCTTGTATGCAGTAGGTTATTCTGGCAAACAGATTGATAGCATTGCAAAAACTCTAAACTGGGATATTTTATTAAGTAACAAACCACAGTATACAGATATTAGTATTGATGAAAAAGATGAGTTTTCCCGTTACGCCATAGAATTAGGACTTGAAAAATTAAAGCCTCAAATAGGAACAGGTTTAATTGAGTCGGAAGAAATGTGGTTGAAATTTAGTCAGGTTTTCTTTCCTGTATATAATGTTAAAGATTTTAGCAAATTTAGTATACCATTTAGGTGTGTTGCCACAGATTTAGCCACTGGAAAACCTGTGGTTCATAAAGGGGGGGAGTTGGTAAAAGCCTTGCGTTCAAGTATGGCGATTCCGAGCGTTTTTTCAGCTGTGGATCATGAAAAAACGAAATTGGTGGATGGGGGAATTGTTAGAAATTTCCCTGCCACGGATGCAAAAGAAATGGGTGCGGATATCATCATCGGTGTTAATTTATTTTTAGGATTACCCAAAATAGAGAAACTAAATACAGCTTTAGATATTATGTATCAAATTACCCAATATGTGGATGCGGAAGATTTAGTTAAAGAAAAGAGGCTATGTAATATTATTATTGAGCCACCAGTTGAAGATTTTAGTGCAGGAAGTTTTAGTAGTTCAGATTCTATCATGCAAATTGGAAATTATGTTGGCAAGGCCTATTATCCCTACTTCAAAAAGCTAGCAGATAGTTTAAATGCGCTCTATCCAATTATTTACAATCCAGAAGAGAGATTACCAAGTTTAGATTCTGTAAAAATTAACAGTTATGAGATTAATGGGATAGAGAAAACTAGCAGAAAAATGTTAGTTGATAAACTTAATATTCGTGAGGGTAAAAATTACTCAGCTATTGATTTAAATAAGGCTTTTAGAAGAGCATTCTCTACCCGTTATTATCAGAAGATTTATTATACGCTTGATCCGATTCAAGATGGGGAAGCAAAACTTAAATGTGAATTAAGGGAAAATCCAATGACAGCATTAAAGCTTGGATTATCTTACCATAGTTATACTGGCGCAGCTATAATTGCTAATGTAACCACAAGAAACCTATTGTTTGATAAATCTCGGACCATGTTAAAATTACAAATAGGAGATAATTTTAGAGGCACTATTCAACACAAGCAGGCTTTCGGCAAAAAATTGAATAATTATGGAAGTTTTGGGGTAACTTATGAATCATTGCCACTGCCTATTTATGATAGAACAAATATTAAGCAGCAAAACTACCTATATCATATAAATAATTTCACAATAGACCTAAATTATAAGAGGCAATTTGGAACCAATGCTGCCCTAACTCTTGGCATAAGTAAAATTAATGTTGGCCTTAGCCCTGATATTTCGGCAAATGGAAGTTTTAAAGGCAATATCAATAATTACAATTCTTACTTGGGTTATGAATACAATACGATTAACCGCAGGTTTTTCCCAACTTCAGGTTTCGATATTGGTTTTGAGTTAGGTTATATTAGTGGAAGATCAATGGATATTAATTACAGCCAGAATGATAGCACCATTAACCTTGAAGTTTTACCGGATGTAGTAAGAAAAATAAATGACCCATTTTATAGATTTCAGTCGCAACTTATCAAGTATTCGAGATTGGGTTCAAGGGTAACCTTAATCAAGCATATTGGTATTGGAGCACATATGAATTTTTCTACTTTTCTCTTAGATGGGTTCGCCTTAGGGGGCATTCAAAGGGTAGTTAGCAGACAATTTGTATTTGCAGGCCTAAACGAAGGGCAAATAATTACTTCCTCTTTTGCTGGCCTAAATTTAGGGTTGCAGTATAAAGTATACAATGAGCTTTATATTATCGCACGGGCAAATGCAGCTTATTATGGATTTAGCACTAGAGATTTACTAGTTGATGTATCGGCTGCCAGAAGAATCTTAGGTGGAGGTTTAAGTTTGGGTTATAATCTTGGTATAATGCCAATGGAATTTACAATCATGCATTCGCCAGAGGTTAACATGGTTTATGGACATGTAAGATTGGGTTTCTTGTTTTAACTAATCAAACAAATGATCTGGTTCTGGTACTTTAAACACAAGTTTATTGGTACCAAAGAAATTAAGAAAAATATTTATAAAAATGGCAAGCACATTCGAAACCAAGGGGCCATTTTCGGCAAGCCATAAGCTTGTCATATCCCATTGAAATGATTTAGCTATACCAGCAAACCATAGATTTGGGTTCACAAAATGGTCGAAAACAAAATTAACTAGCAAGTAAACAAGGAAAGTGAAAGCATAAACCAAAATGTATTTAAGCAAGTACTTCTCATCTTCTTCGGTTTGATCAATATAGGTCCAAAATTTATTCAAGGTAAAGCCTACGAAAAACCCCATAACATAACCTATGGCTTTAGATATTAAGTTTAATGCTGGAAACTGAAGAGAAAGCAGCCAAAAAACACCTAAGCTAACGGAAGCACTTGTTGCACCAACGATGCCAAACTTGAGAAATTTGCGGGCAGTGGGATACTGCCTCAACCATAATCTAAATTTTTGTATATACTGCAAGAGCATCGGTTTCAAAAATAATCAATTAAATTAATCCTTCATCTGCAAAGCTAAAATACTTCTGATTTCCTAATATAATATGGTCCCTAACATAGATGTCTAGGAGCCTTGCGCCTGCACAAAGTTTTTTAGTTAGTTCAATATCTTGGGAACTTGGAGTTAAGTTTCCAGATGGATGGTTATGGCAAAGAACAATATTGGAAGCTAAATTTTTAAGGGCAATCTGAAATACAATTTTTGGATCAACAACAGTGCCCGAGGTGCCGCCCTCACTCAATCTAATTTTAGCAATAATGCCATTGGCCCTATTTAATAAAAGCATCCAAAATTCTTCACGCGCATGGTCTTCCATTAAATATTCAAATTGAAGAAAAGCTTCTCTGCTATTGTTAATTCGGGTAATCTCTTTTGCTTCCTCTTCCCTTCGCCTTTTACCCAGTTCGAAAGCGGCAGTAAGGGTTAAGGCTTTGGCAGAGCCTATGCCTTTTATTTCACTTAATTCTTGCCACGACATGCGTTGTAGATTTTGAAGATTATGGTCGGCAACTACCAATGCTTGCCTTGCTAAATGCAAAGCAGAAGCATTTTTATTACCCGAATTGATAAGTATAGCAAGTAGTTCTGCATGCGAAAGTGCACGCGGACCTAGATTCATTAATTTTTCTCTTGGCCGCTCATCTTCCGAAAGAAATCTGATGGCTAAATTTGGTTCTTGGTTTTCCATAACCCAAAGCTAGTGGAATATGAATTAGGCCCCAAGTTTTTGAATGCGCTTAAATCCTATTTATAGGAATAATTAAATAGGAAGTATTGACGTAAACAAACAAAAAAGGCCGAAATAATTTCTTATTTCGGCCAATATTTTAGTTATAAAGCTTACTTAGATGCTTTTTTTACTGCCGCTTTTTTGCGAACAACTTTCTTTTCGGGAATTGGATTAGTACCAATTTTACTTACCGCTTTTGCTAATTTAGATTTTTGGTTAGCTGCTTTATTCTTGTGAATAATATTACGCTTTGCCAATTTATCTAACATAGAGCTCACTTCTTTTAACAAAGCTTCTGCTTCACTCTTTACGGTTGATGTGCGCAATTGTTTAGCTAAAGTACGCGTAGATTTAGCTTGGTAACGATTACGTAAACGCTTAGCTGCGTTGTTTCTAATTCTTGTTTTTGCTGATTTATGATTAGCCATGAGTCAATACTTTTCTTTTTTTAGTTGGATTGTTAGTCCTTTATTGGGAGGGCAAATATAGCTATTGCAAAAGAATTTCAAAAATTCAATCGAAAATTATCCTCAAACTGCGAAGCTTTCGCCGCAACTGCATGTTCTTGAGGCATTTGGATTGTTGAAAGCAAAGCCTTTTCCGTTCAAACCGTCGCTAAAATCTAGCTCCGTTCCAAAAAGATAAAGCACACTGCGCTTGTCGGTTACTACTTTTACACCGTTGTCTTCAAAAACTTCGTCTCCTGGTTTTACCACATTGTCAAAATCTAATTTATAGGATAAACCTGAGCAACCGCCGCTGTCTACGCCAACCCTTAAAAAATAGTTTTCATCATAATGCTGCTCTAACATTAAGTTTGATATATGTTTTTTAGCTTTTTCGCTTACTGTGATCATAATTGGATAGAATGATTGCAAATTTAACTTTTATTTGTAAAGCAATAGTAGTGCCGATAAAAATTTCAGCAATTTTGACAGTTAACACATGAGAGAGATACAAACGATAGCCATTGCAGGTGCAGGTACCATGGGAAGCGGCATAGCACAGGTTTGTGCTACTGCAGGTTTAAACGTTATGCTTTTTGATATAATGCCTGCTATGCTTGAAAGAGCAAGAGTGAATATTGAAAAATCACTGGATAGCCTTGTTTCTAAAGGGAAAATTACCTCAGAAAAGAAAATTGATATTTTAAGCAAATTGCGTTTTACGCATATTATTGACGATCTGAAAGCAGATTTAATTTTGGAGGCAGTTGTAGAAAGGCTTGAAATTAAACATGAGTTTTTTCAAGCGGTTGCTGCCATAAATGCGCCTGATTGTATTTTAGCAACCAATACCTCATCTATTCCCGTTACTCAGATTGCAGCTAAAATTCCAAATCCAGGAAGAGTGGTGGGCATTCATTTTTTTAATCCTGCACCCATAATGAAACTAGTTGAAATTATTAGTGGTGTTCAAACCGAAAATAGTGTTGCACAAGATTGCCTACAATGGGTAACTTCTTTAGGTAAAACATGTGTTATGGCTAAAGATGCTCCTGGGTTTATTGTAAATAGGGTAGCGCGCCACTATTATGTGGAAGGATTGAAAGTGTTAGAAGAACAAGTTGCTTCTTTTGAAGATATTGATGCCTTAATGGAAAGTAGTGGTTTTAAAATGGGACCTTTTAGATTAATGGATTTGATAGGTGTTGATACTAACTTTTCTGTTACAAGTAGCATTTATCAATTGTTTCATGGGGATGCCAAGTTTAGACCAAGCCGTATCCAGCAACAAAAGGTAGATGCAGGTTACCATGGCAAAAAAAGTGGAAAAGGTTTCTATGCGTATTAAGCCAGAGCAATTACAAATAAGATTGGCAACGATAGCAGATTTGCCAATGATTACAGTAATTTATAATGAGGCGGTGCGTAATGGGGTTGCTACTTTTGATACTGAAGAAAAAAGCTTAGAAGACAGAAAGATTTGGTTTAACAACCATGGCCCTCAGCATCCTGTTTTAGTGGCTTATTATGAAGAAGTACTTTGTGCCTGGGCCTCTTTAAACCGTTGGAGCGATAGATCTGCCTATGATGGAACCGCAGAGGTTTCAATTTATGTGCATCAAGAGTATAGGGATAGGGGTGTGGGTAGCATTTTGTTTCCTGCATTAATTGCAGAAGCAAAGAAGGTAGGGCTACATTATTTATTAGCTAGAATAACACAAGGAAATGACCTTAGTATTCGTTTGCATCAAAGAAATGGATTTACCACGATTGGTGTAATGCACGAAGTGGGTTTTAAATTTGGAAAATTCTTAGATGTAACTTTAATGGAACAGGTTTTTAACAAATAAAAAATGAGAATAAAGTTAATAATTATTTCGGCCTGCTTAAGCTTTTTGGTTAGTGCTTGCGCAGATGAGCCTCAAAAGAAAAAAACCTCGGATGAACCAATAACAGAGAAGCCTGCTGCGGTTTCATACCAATTAGTTGGTCCGGTTTTTAATGCTGATAGTGCTTATTATTTTACTGAAAAACAAGTCTCTTTTGGCCCACGTATTTGTAATAGCGAGGCTCACACGATTTGTGGTGATTATTTGGTTGCAGCGTTTAAAAAGTATGCTCCCCAGGTAATAGAACAAAGGGCCGAGGTGAAAAATTGGGATGGAAAGACTTTGAAAATTAGAAATATAATTGCCTCCTTTAATCCTAAGGCCGCTAAGCGAATTCTAATTGCTGCGCATTGGGATAGCAGACCTTATGCAGATAATGATGTAAACCCGGCCAACCATGATAAACCTGTTATGGCAGCAGATGATGGGGCTTCAGGAGTAGCCGTAATGCTTGAAATGGCCAGGGCCATGAAAACTAAAAATCCTTCTGTGGGTGTTGATTTTATTTGTTTTGATGCAGAAGATTTAGGCAAGTCTGATAAAGGAAGCGAAAGCTATTGTTTAGGCTCGCAATATTGGAGTAGGAACAAACATGTTCCAGGCTACAAGGCTGAGTATGGCATATTATTGGATATGGTGGGTGCCTTTAATGCAAGGTTTATTTTTGAAGGGTATAGTTTTCAGTATGCAGAGAAACCCTTGCGAAAGGTTTGGGATTTAGCAACTAATTTGGGTTATACCAACTACTTCTATTACATGCAAGGTGGTTATATCACCGATGATCATTTCTTTGTAAACACTATTGCAGGAATACCTATGATAGACATTATACATTATACCGAAGGCACTAACTCTCGTTTCCCTGCGCATTGGCATACGGTGAATGATAACATGAGTATAATAGATAGAAATACCCTAAAAGCAGTAGGCCAAACAGTACTAGAAACTATTTATCTTGAACAATAATTTGAGCTGCCTTCCTTGCTGGGTATAATGCAGTGATGAATCCCATTACCAATAGGGTTAGAAAAACAAGCAGTGCATCTTCCCATTTGGGCAAAACAGGATAGGCACTCATTTTTATGGCGCTGCTAGTTTCTAGAGAAACCCAGCCAAATTTTTGTTGACCCAAACAAACCAAAGCACCTAGTCCTATTCCAGTTAGCCCACCTGATAGCGCTATCCACAGTCCTTGCCATACAAAAATTAAACTAGCTTTAAAAGGTGTTAAACCTAAGCTTGAAAAAACGAATAAATCGCGTTTTTTTTCTATGACCAACATATATAAGGAACCAATTGTATTAAACGCAGCTATTAGCAATATAAAAACAAGTATAAAATAGCTAATGGTTTTTTCGCTTTGCATCACCTTAAAAAAACTATCTCTTTGCTCAAATCTGTTTTTTACGATATAGTTTTCGCCAAGCATTTCCTCAATACGTTCTTTTCCTGTATTTAAAGATATATTGTTCTTTAAACGCAACTCAAGAGCGCTTACCCGATTGGTATCTTCTAACAATTCTTGCATATACTTTAAAGGTATAATTACATACTTGTTATCTACCTCTTCTTGTATTCCAAAAACTGCTAAAGGAAATAATATACCATGTACAAAAGCTCCCTCTGGGTTTAGCATATCTACTTTGCCTTTTCTAGGAAGGTAAATTCCTAAAAAATTAAACTGATCATCTGGGTCTACCCCAAGTTGATAGCCTAAGCCTTGTCCAACCCAAGCATAAGAGGTATCTCCCTCACTTAAAATAAGCAGCCCACGCAATAAATGACTGTCTAAGGGATTGGTTTTAACGTACGCTTCATCTACCGCTTTCACCGTTGCAATGGTTTGTTTTTTATTATAACGCAACAAGGCATTTTCTTCCCAAACCCAGGTTTTACTATTAATTAAACCAGTGGCAAGTAATTGATTGATGGGTAAATCGCTTATGGCGAAAGTTTTTCCTTTGGCCGAAGTAATGCGTAAGTCTGCATCAAAGTTGCTGTACATGCCAACAAACAAGTGTTCGAAACCATTAAAAACTGATAAGACAATAAATAAGGCTGCAGCCCCAACGGCATAGCCTAGCAAAGAGATGTAAGAGATAATAGTTACTGCATTAAACCCGCCTCTTTTTCTTTGAGAGAAGAAGTATCGTGTGGCTATATGCAGTGGTAGGTTCAAGCAGAAAACTTAATCTTTCCAAGCTTTAACAATTAGGCCAGTGCCTGTTTTATGAGTTGTATTAGTATCTAACCAATTTAGCAAATAAGAGAAGGGATAGGTTACTACATACCAAATAGGCAAAATGAGAAAGAATAATTTTGAGCTGTTTAACATTAACATTGGATATTTCATACTTAGTTTCCAAGCAATCTTACCTGGGTTGCCATAACTGTACAGAATTTCCATTTTGTTAAAACCTGCTTTTTTCAATTTTTCAGCCATTTCTTCAACGGGATACCCATCTCTAACATGCTCGCCAATAAAGCTTTCTCCAGTTTCTTCGTGCACATCACTTCCGCCTTGGTCGCTAGGGGTTGAAATAAGCAACAATGCTCCAGACTTCATAGCCTGATTGAAATTGGTAAACACGTCTACATCTTCTAAAATATGTTCCATTACATCTACACAAAGCACCAAATCATACTTGTTTTCTGCAATGGGTTTGGTAAGGTCGCCAAAGGAGAAGGTTACATTATCTCTCCCAACTTTTTTAAAAAACTGGTTACAATCTGCAATTTGATCTTCTTTAACATCTAAAGCATCAATGCTGTATTGGCTACTTTTACCAGTTAAATAAAAACTATATTGCCCAAAGCCAGAGCCAGCATCCAAAATTTTTGCTTTGGCATTATTTTTCATCCAAGCTTTTAATTCTCTATGAACATGCCATGTTCTTAGCAGCAAAAGATTGAGGAGTTTATAGAATAGCTTTCTAAGAAAGGGATTTCTATTAAAAACTATTCCTAAGTCTTTCTTTATAGGATCGTAATTCATATTTAATCTTCTTTAGGTTTATCCTGTTTTTTACGTTCGTCTTCGGCGTGCACTTTCTTTAAAACTTCCTCCATTTTAAAAACATAATCAAGGCTATCGTCTTCAATAAAGGTAAGTTCTGGAACAATTCTGGCTTGGTTGCGAATTTTTGTGGCCAAAGCCTTGCGAATTTCACGGTTGTTAAGTTGAATTAAGTTCATGAGCTCTGTGCGGTGTGTTTTACTAAATAGGCTCAAAAACACTTTAGCCACGCCCAAATCAGGAGAAACTTCCACCTTACTGATGGTTACAAACTGCTTTCCTACCAGCTCTGGATTACGTTGAAATATCTCGGCTAAATGCTGTTGTACCAACCCTGCAAACTTTTCCTGTCTTACACTCATAAGCTGCAAATATGCGCAAAAGGTATATGTAAGACAAAAATTTAATAATTAGGATATATATTCGAAACGGTGAAAGCATGTAAAATAATATTCTATTTAAGCTTACTAGCCTTTATTGGTGGGCCCCTACATGCCCAAGTTTCAAACGAGGCCTTGTATAGAAATTACACCTTAAATGAAGCCGATAGTAGCCTTTTAGGCTTTCAATTTCATAATACTAACTACTTTAGAAACACAGAATATTTTAATGAAACGGAAGAAGGAAGAACACTCTTTGGTTATCACCTGCACCCTCAGTTATTTTATCAGGTTGGTGCCAATGTTAAATTAATAGGAGGTGTTTGGCTAAGGTATGATTTTGGCGGAAATCAGCCCTTTACGCAAGTCTTGCCTACCTTTACTCTTAAAATCCAAAAAGACTTAGAAATAGGCAGGTTTAGCACTTTGTTTGGTACACTCGAAGGAGGAATGTCTCACCGTATGCTTGAGCCTTTGTACGATATCAATAAAGCCATTATTGACCCTATGGAGTATGGATTACAATTGAAGTTTGAGAATAAAAAGAATTGGTTCGACCTATGGCTAGATTGGCAAAAGTTTATTGAACCGGGTGATTTTGCAAAAGAAAGATTAACAGGCGGTGTGCATTATGAATACGGAGGAGATGGGCCATTCAAAGCCTATTACCAAGGAATTGTTTATCATGAAGCTGGGCAAATTGATATAGATACCATAACCCCTTTTCAGATTTTATTTAATCATGCGCTTGGGCTCAAGGCAGAAATTAAAAGCGGCGAACATTGGAAATATTTTGGCGAAGCAAGTGTGATGAATTTTAATGATGTTACCTTCAGTGGCTTATTTCCTAAGAAAAGAGGATACGGATATTTACTGCAAGGAGGCACTGCGTTTAAAGGAAATTATTTTTCATTGAATTACTGGCGTGGAGAGAATTTTGTGGCACCAGCCGGAACATCCATTTATCAAAGTGTTTCAACAGTTGACTCTGCTTTTTATAAGCCCACTAGGCAATTGGTTTTTTTACGACTCGTAAACAATTTCCCGGTATTTAACAGCCCAGTTCTGGCTTCATTGCGTTTTGAACCTTTTTTAGATTTGGCAACTAAGCGATTGGACTATTGTGGTTCTCTTTATTTAGTTATTGAACTAAATACGATTTTTAGAAAGCGTAATTAATTACCTTCACTAATTAGTTGCGCAACAATTTTACCAGAGTTTAAACAGAGCGGTATACCTCCCCCAGGGTGCACACTTCCTCCACAAAAATATAGGCCATTAACTTTTGAATGGAAGTTAGCATGCCGCAAAAAGGCTGCGTACCTATTGTTGCTTGCATTGCCATACAAAGAACCTTTATAGCTTGAGGTCTTACTTTCTATACTTCTTGGGTCAAGCACTTGCTCGCAAACAATATGTTCGCGAATGGCTTTGCCTAAAATACGTTCTAATTTTTGGATTATATTTTCTCTCGCAATTGTTATCCACTTATCCCAATCTTGGCCGGTATTATTGGGTGTATTTATCATTACAAACCAATTTTCTGAATCAGGTGGGGCATCACTTTTATTGTATTTGCTTGTGATATTAATATAAATGGTAGGATCTAGAAATAGACTTTCATTTTTAAATATAGCCTCAAATTCTTTTTCATATTCTGCACTAAAAAATATATTGTGAAGGTCGAGCTCAGGGAAACTATTTTTAACACCCCAATAGAAAATTAAAGCAGAAGAACTTTTTTCTTGAACCAATAACTTTTCTGGTGCTGAAATTTTCTTAAGTAAGTTTCTATAAGTTGGATGAATATCCATATTGCTAATTACTTTGTCTGCATCATAGCTAGATAGCTTGCTTCTAACCCCTCCAACCTTGTTTCCATCTAAAATTATTTCTTCAACTTTTTCGTTAAAGTGAAAAGTAACACCTAGGTCAAGTGCCGTTTGATAGAGGGTTTGTGTAATTTGATGCATACCCTTAACTGGAAAATATGTTCCAATATGATGTTCTAGATGTGGAATCATATTTAACAACGCCGGCGCTTGGTAAGGGTTTGAGCCATTGTATGTAGCAAATCTATTGAAGTATTGAACCAAATGAGGATGCTTTAAAATTCTTTTATTTTCTGCATGCATAGGTTCAAACAGATTTAATTTAAATACATTTAAAAACCCGCGCAGTGTTGCTAGGCGCAGATAATTTTTAAGCTTGTGTAAGCTGTATTCTAAAAATAGCGGCGCTGTTACTTCGTATCTTAGCTTAGCATTTTTTAAGTATTGAGTAATTATGCTCGCAGATACACCAAGCTTTTTTTCAATTTCTTCGCCAAACTTATTAGGGTTGGAGTAGGCAATAAGCCGAGTACCATCCTCATAAAAGTAATGGCAACCTTGCTCTAATTTTATATAGGGAAAATCTGTTTTCGGGTTTTTTCCTGCTAGGAGTAACAACTCTTCTACTAAATGCGGGAGGGTAAATAAAGATGGGCCAGCATCAAAACGATAACCAGAAATTTCAAATTCGCTAAGTTTTCCACCTGGGTAAGAATTCGCTTCTAGCACTAGCACTTCATTACCCGCCACAGCTAAACGGATAGCAGCAGCTAATCCAGCAACCCCAGCGCCTATGACAATTATTTTATTTTGTTTCTGAGGCATAATTTAACGATTGTTTCTGGGAGTTATTCAAATAAATAGGCTTATGAAAATCGTCGAGCTTTCTTAGCAAACGGTAAAGTGTTTCACTCTCTTTTTCGGTTAAATTGCCACATAGTATTTTACTTACTTTATCTATTTTCGGAAGTAGTTTGTCCATAAGCGTTATACCTTTTGGGCTAATTTCTATGAGCTTACTTCTGCCATCACTTGGATTTAAGAAAGAGCGAATCAATTCGTGATTTTCCATTCTCTTTAAGATTTCCATGCCGGTAGTTTTTTCTGATAAGGCGCGCGTGATAAGCTCTGTTTTACTAAGTTGACCCATTCTCAAGAGAATAATTAAAAAAACCACTTCATCTAAATTTTGTGTTTCTTCTCCCTCTAAAACTACTTTAAAATAGAATTTGGCGTAACGGTTTAACGAAGTTAATAAGCGCGCTATTTCAGAATCATTTGCTCTAATACTTTTTAACAAATCTACTTCTAAAGTATTTTGAACTAGCTTTTCTCCTAAATAGGTGTGGTAACCTTTTAAACTCAAATCATTTCCAGCCATAGTGTTATAGGCTTCCACCTCTTGCACCATAATTTTTATGAGTTCAAATTTATCCATTACACATTTATTCTTTACAACAAGAACAAAATTGTACTAATTGTTTTAATGAAACCAATAGTCGGTAATTAATGGCCAGAAAATTAAAGCATTAAGTAGAGGCAAAAATTTCCATATAAAGTTTATTAACCTTATTCAAATTAAATTCTAAAAAAGTAAAACAAAATTGTACCAAATGACTTTTTATATAAAATACTTTGGTAATGTTATTTACTTATATAAAAACCGAACTTAAATTAACCTTCATCGTTTTTATGTTGGTTCTTCTATCTTCTAATGCCTTTTCACAAAATACAGGTGTTATTGCAGGAAAAGTATTAGATAAGAATACACAAGAGCCTTTAATTGGTGCTACCATTATTTTAGTTGGAACTCAACTGGGTGCACAAACAGATGTGGATGGTAAATTTACAATAAAGAATATTCCAACTAAATCGTATAATCTTCTTATTCAGTATGTTGGATACACACCTAAAACTATTTATAACATTGTAATTAATAGCGGAAACATTTTAAATTTTACCATTGAACTTAATCCAGATTCAAAAGCATTGAACGAGGTGGTAGTTAAAACAAAAACCTTCGAGAAAAAAACTGAAACGCCTTTATCTATTCAGAGTTTAACAGCCGAAGAAATTAAAAGTAACCCAGGAGGTAATTTTGATATTTCTAGGGTTATACAAGCACTTCCTGGGGTTGGCGGAAATACAGGTGGAGCTGCCTTTAGAAATGATATTATCATAAGAGGAGGGGGCCCAAATGAGAATGTTTTTTATTTGGATGGAATAGAAATACCAGTCATCAATCACTTTGCAACACAAGGAAGTTCTGGTGGTCCACAAGGAATTTTAAATGTAAGTTTTATTCAAGATGTAAGTTTAAGCTCGAGTAGTTTTGGCGCAAGAGTGGATAATCCCCTTTCTTCGGTTTTTAATTTTAAACAAAAAGATGGTAATGACCAGCGTTTACAGGGTAACTTTAGATTAAGCGCCTCAGAAGCGGCCTTAACTCTGGATGGTCCACTTACTAAAAATACAACTTTTTTGGCTTCGGCTAGAAGAAGTTATTTACAGTTTCTATTTATTGCATTAGATATTCCTATTAGACCTAATTATTGGGATTTTCAGTACAAGACCACTACTAAAATTAATGAAAAAACTACCCTTACAACGCTAGGCGTAGGAGCCATTGATGTTTTTAGTTTTGCAGTACCTAAAGAATCAACACCAGAAAAAGAATATGCCTTGCGTGGAAGCCCAAATGTTAATCAATGGAATTACACCATTGGTGGTATCCTTAAAAGAAGGATTGAGAATGGATATCTCAATTTTTCTTTAAGCAGAAATATGTTCGACAACCAACTTGATAGATGGGAAGATGGTAAAGAAAATGATGAAAACTTTAGAGCTTTAAAAGTGCGCTCTCAAGAAATTGAAAACAAAATGCGCTTAGAAGTAAATAAGTTTAAAGGTAAATGGAAGTATGCTTACGGAGGTATGCTACAATATGTTAAATACAACAATTCAACATTTAGCAAAATATCTAATGGCACTTTTGATACTTCCGGTAATCAATTGAGTCCGGCTATTTTTATTGATTTTAACTCTGATATTTCTTTTTTCAAAGGTGGCTTATTTGCCGAAACCTCTACTCGTTTTTTAAATGATAGATTAGGGCTAACCTTTGGCATTAGAACAGATATGAATACATTTACAACAGATGGTTTAAAACCATGGGAAACCCTTTCACCTAGAGCATCTGCTTCTTATGCAATTACCGACAAATGGAATGTAAATGCAACCATTGGTAGGTATTATAAGATTCCAATTTATCCTGTATTAGGATATAGAGATTCTCTTAATACTTTAGTTAACCAAGACAATAAATATACTTATTGTGACCATTTAGTGCTCGGGGTAGAGTACTTGCCTACCAGTAGCACGCGCATTACGGTAGAAGGATTTCATAAAAGTTACGGAAATTATCCTATTTCCTTGCGCTCAGGAATTTCATTGGCCAACCAGGGTGCGGATTTCGGAATCTTGGGTAATGAACCTACCTTAACTATTGGTAGGGGAAGAACTTATGGCTTTGAAGTATTCTTTCAGCAAAAATTAACCAAGCGCATTTTTGCAACCTTCTCTTACACCTGGTTTGTAAGCGAATTTAGTGGCAGAGATGGTAAACTAATTGCATCTGCTTGGGACAATAGAAATTTAATATCTTCTATCTTAGGCTATAAATTTAACAAGGGTTGGGAAATAGGATTAAAATATAGATATGCAGGTGGCTCACCTTATACTCCTTTTGATTTAGATGCCTCTCGGGCTAATTATTTAAGCTCAGGAAATGGGGTATTAGACTTTACCCAACTAAATACTTTAAGGCTACAATCTTTTAGTCAGGTTGATTTTAGAGTAGACAAGAAATACAATTTTAAACGCGTTACTTTAGATTTATTCATAGATATTCAGAATTTATTTCAAACAGCACAGCAAGCTTATCCTTCCTATGCTTTTGAGCGTAATGCCGATAATACAGGTTGGGCAACAAATAATGGGCAGCCTATTCAATCAAATGGCTCAAACGCTCTACCTCTAATTTTGAATAATACAAACACAACCTTTTTACCTACATTCGGTTTTATTTTGGAATTTTAGTATCTCATGAAAAAGTTGAAAGTAATTGTAATAGGTAGTGGTGTAGCAGGTTTATCTAGTGCTTCATACCTTGCAAAGAATGGATTTGAAGTAACCCTTCTAGAGAAAAATGAAACACCCG
>JBIKKC010000023.1:0-17356 GCA_044360615.1 Bacteroidia bacterium
CGTCCAATTTGCCCTATCCATTGGGCTAAACTGCCATGGTGCTTGGTTGTTTTCTATATTGTTAAACATACTGTTAATAGAGGCAGGTGCGGCACTTTCTTCCATAACTTTATAGCGGCGCATTTCCACTATAATTTCCATAGGATTGATGTTGATAGGGCATGCTTCTACACAAGCATTACATGTATTACAGGCCCATAATTCTGCTTCGCTGATGTAGCTATGCAAATTCTTTCCATCATCTACAAAAGTGCCCTTATTGGCATCTATGTTTTTACCCACCTCTTCTAACCTATCGCGGGTATCCATCATTATCTTGCGTGGCGACAATAATTTACCGGTTTGGTTTTGCGGACAACTACTGGTGCATCTACCGCATTCTGTGCAGGTATAGGCTTCCATCAAGTTTTTCCAGGTTAAATCTGTTACATCTTTTACGCCAAAACTTGTAGGTGGCTGATAGCCTTCTGGAACTGCAGCGCTAGGGTCAAGCATTAAGGTTACCTCTTGCTTTACCGAGGCCATATTATTTAACTCGCCTTTGGCTTTTAAATTAGAATACCAAGTATTAGGGAAGGCAAGAATTACATGAAAATGTTTGCTAAATGGAAGGTAATTCATGAATAGAAATATCCCAATAATGTGGAACCACCAAGCTATTCTTTCGAAAATAATTAGGGTGGCATCGCTTAGGTTCAAAGCATTAAAAATAGGGGCCACTAGCCAAGAGCTGATAGGGAAAGAGCCTGCCTTGATGTAATGCTCTGCACCTCGTGCTTGTAAAATTTGATCGGCAGCATTCATTTTTAAAAGGGCAGCCATTAATATAATTTCGATAAAGAGAATGGTAGCCGCATCTTGGTTAGCAAAGCCTTTTAATTCTGGGCTCTGAAAACGTGCAAGTTTAACAACATACCTTCTGGTTAAAAAAATGACACAAGCTAACAGCACACCAAAAGCTAAAATCTCAAAAAAACCAATGGCTAAATCATAAACTGGACCTAAAAAAGATAATACTCTATGAGTTCCAAATATACCATCAATTAATATTTCTAGTACTTCTATATTGATTAGAATAAACCCTGCATACACAATAAAGTGAAGTACAAATGGAATAGGCCTAGCTGCCATTTTAGTTTGGCCAAACGCCACTTTGAGCATGGTTTTCCAGCGCAAAGGCTTGTTATCGCTTAGGTCAATATCTTTGCCTAAAAGAATATTTCTTCTGATTTTGCCAAGGCTCTTGGCAAAGAAATACGTGGCTACGCCGCTTAGCGCCACAAAAAGTATTTGTGCAATCATGTGCTTTTCTTGTAGCACAATATTAGGGAATTGTAAGCAAAAAAAAGCCGCCCATTAAGAGCGGCTTTTTTATTTAAGTACCTTTAAAATTAGTTCTTAACTATCTTCTTTATTTGAAACGTTCCGTTGTGAGAAACACGTAAGAAGTAAATGCCTGCTTGCACTTGCGATAAGTTAGTTATTGGTAACTTATTTAATCCTTGGTTTAGGGCAATCATTTGCTTAGAAACAAGCTTACCTTGAAGGTCTAACAAATCTATACTAGATACTTCGTTTTGGTTTGCATGAAGAGAAATAGTAAACTCATTAACAAACGGATTAGGGAAAACGATGAAATCATTCGTCTCCATGTTATCACGGTTAACTAGGACAACCGAAGAGTAAGTAAATGAACCATCGTTATCTAATTGTTTTAAGCGGTAGTATAAGCGGGTACTTTGGGCAATTTCAAAAGCCTTGTAATCGCTTGTAGCGTAGTTTTTAATGCGTGTGCTATTGTTGGCTCCCTTCACAAAGGCAATTTGTTCAAACGAATTACCATCCACAGAGCGCTCTACTTCAAATCCTTTGTTGTTGGTTTCTGAAGCGGTTTGCCAGCTTACTAAAACATCATCTTCTAAAGCTGTAGCAGTAAAAGATAACAAGTTAACCGGTAATGGATTAGAGTTACTTGTTCCTGTAAAGTTACCAAAAGCACTTTGTGTGTTGGTGGCAGTTTGAAGCGAACCAGTAAATCCATTGGCAAAAGAGTTAGAAATTAAATTCCAATTGGTTCCTGCATATCTGGCAATTCTACTTTCATTGCTGCTTGCTACATTACCAAAGGTGGCAGAATCTGCTATTAATGTAATTCCATAAGCGTAACCCGCACCGCCTGTTGGTGTTATGGCAGTATAGGCATTGTATTGCGTTCTAGAAGCAATTAGGTTTGGTGCATTTATGCCAGAATAATACACCACATTAACTGCACTAGGAACTGTTCCTATGGCACCCCAAGTAATGCTTGCAATGTTACGACCAGCAAAGGTGTAATTAGTTGTGGTATTTAATGCAGGAGCAGCGCTTGCTATGGCAGAAGGTGGTGTGGTGGTGGTTGTAAATTCAACCGAACCCAAATCTGTTGCTCCATTTGCAATAGATGTTGCTCTAGTTGCATTGTTAAAATCATTGCTTACAGCAGCTAATGCTAATCCCTTACCATGCGCATACCAAGAATTAGGGTTACTAGTAACTATTCCTAAATTTCCTGTTAGCGTATCAGTAAATAAGGTTTGTGCTGGTACAGCATTGTTTAAGGCATACCAGTTAGCCGAATAGGTATTGGCGTTGGTGTAAAGTGAATTGAAAACCGAAAGGCTATTTCCAAAGTTTAATGGGCCCTCGTTAACTCTTAAGGTATCGTTTACTATGTGTAAATTATAGTTTGTTGAGTTAGGCGTTATACCAGTTAATGAATTTGAACCAGTAGCATAATTAAATCCAGTTCCATTGGTACTGCGTTTGTTTACAAAAATATTGTTGAAACTCATAATATTTCCTAGGCCTGTTCTATGCAAGCAATAAGAATTATTTGAGCCACCTGTTGTATTTCCATTCACAAAAATGCTGTTGTTGTAATAGGTATTTGTTCCGCTACCAGCCACATCTTGTATACCATAAACACGTGTTTCGCCAATGGTATTGTTACCCATGCTAATTTGGTTGTTGCGTACATTTACGCCACCTATACTAGAAACATACATGCCAAACACCTGGTTAGAACCTGCTCCTGTTCCTGTTCCGTTACCATAAATAGTGTGTATTCTATTACGTGATACAGTGGTATTGGTTCCACCAGTAACATTTATACCTACAGCAGTATATGCTGCGGCACCTGTATTTATGTTAAAAATATTAGATACAGTATTTTGTTCGATTACATGGTTGGTTCCTCCACTTATATGCATACCTGTAATTAAGAAAGTAAATAAAGTTCCGCTAGAATTACCTTTAATATCTCTAATGGTGTTACCCGTAATGGTAGCAGTACCATTACTAACGGTAATGCCGCTGGTTCTATCACCAGCCGCATCATAGTAAGAGATGTTTCCAATGGTATTGTTAACTATAGAAACTGTTCCACCCGAAACATTTATAATTCCATTGTCAAATCCATTCTGAACAGTATCGTATGGCATGGCACCACCGCCTATAGTATTGTTGGTAATAGTAACATTACCTGCCAAAATATTAATTAAATTAACTGCACTTGTACTAGCGATGTTTGAGAAAGTATTGTTAGTAATTTGGGCAGTAGTTACAGCATTGTTAATTCTTATTGCAGTAATATTTGGATTTGTGGCATTGGTTGTTGTTAATGCTGCTCCACTTCTATTAGGAGCTGAACCACCCATGCTATTTCCATTAAAAATATGACCTGTTCCACCATCTACCTGATAAGCAATGATAGGATTTGCCTTTACAGTTGTTAGATAGAAACTATTGTTAGAAAAATTCCAAAAATCGCCAGCATTAATGCCTAAGTTAGCAAGAGCAAAGCCATGATTAAACACCTCATTGTTGGCAAAGGTGTTATAATCGTTTCCTATGCCTGCCGTGCCTTGGCTTTGAAGCGCAGTATTAGGAATCTGACCCGCAGCAGGGTTGCCTAGCGTATCTCTAATAACACAATTAATAACCGCGTTTGAATCGTTTCCAAAGCCTCCAGCTAAATTTGTAGTGCTAAAAAGGATAGTACCTACTGCTTGATCTGTTCCTTCAATAAAACAGTTTCTAACCGTATCCAATTTAGCATCGTTTTGAAATCTAATAGTTGCATTAGGGATAAAGGTGGTATTGAATGCCCTATTTCTAAATCTTAAAAATCTACCGCTACCTCCAAAACTTCCGTCTATTTTTACCCTGTCAGCACCATTTATTCTTATTAAACCTCCAATATCACCAGCACCTTGAACATTACCTACAATCAATCTTTCTGTAGTTCCATCAGGCGCAATCGTAAAGGTGTAATTACCTGCTCCAGTTTCGTTAATTTGGTTAATACCGTTAGTTCCATCTTCTAATAAATCGCTCGTGATAACAGCAGTTAAATTGCCATTTAATGAACTGTTATTTACCGTTTCAAATAAACCTCCAGCTCCTGTTAAAGAAGTATAAGTTTGTCCTACGCCAACATTTACAACACCACTTAAGCCAGGTACTATTCTATAAGATAATAAAGTAGCAGGTGGCGTACTAACTATATTTACGCTAGTAGCTACTGCACCTCCAGGGAAAGAGGCAATATTTAAAGCAGCGGAAGAGTCTTGCGCAATGATATACGCATAAACAGAATCACCCAAAATTAAACCACCTAAGGTAGCTTGAGGAATAGTAAAACTCCATTGGCCATTTTGCGCAGTACCGCTAGTTCTAACAGCCGCTGTTGAATTCCAACTTCCCGATGCAAATTTTCTAAAATATACTCTTGGTTCAGAACCTGCAATAGTAGGTATGCCAGTTACATCTGTAATGTTTACAGTAAAGGTTCTATCACCTGTTGAAGAAAAATTTGAGAGTGTAAAAGGAGTGATGGTAGGTGGGAAAATATCTAACGGAACAAAATTACCTGCATCGGCTCCAATATCTGTAGGCGTTAAGGTAGTTCTAGTTTGTCCGTCAAAATCATCTGTAACAACTGCAATTGCAGCCCCAGAAGATTCTATTGGTGTGGCCAAAGTGGCGCTTATATGTAAATCTCCATTACTAGCATTACCTGTAGCATTAATAAATTGAGGATTTGCAACCCCGCTCGCATTGTCTGCAGCTACCCAACCAGATGAATAAGCTGTAACATCAGTAACTCCATTGTTTAGGGTACCAAAAACAGATCCAGTTCCATTGCCAAAATAAATATTGTTATTAAGGGTTAAGGTGGTAGTGTTCGCTAAAAATACTTGGTAATGTTTTCCAGTTCCTGCAGCATTTGAACGGTTGTTTACAAAAATATTGTTTCTAACTATTTCTGTTCCTGCGCTATTTCTGGCAAAGGCAAAGGTATTAGAAGCCCCTGCTGCAACACCATTACCGCCAATAAACACAGAGTTGAAATAGAAGTTGAAACTACCTGCGAATTTAGAAATCCCTCTAAAAGTAGTAGATGAAATAATATCAGCACCCAAAGAGTCGTAGCCTAAGCGAATCATGTTGTTTTGAACGTTAGCAATACCACCAGATACATCAAAGCCTGTTATAAATGCGGCAGGGTTAGTAGCATTAATAGACAAGCTATGAACCGAATTTCTGCTAATGGTATTGGTACCTGTAGATGGCCCACTAAAAGAAATACCTACTGCTTGAACAGCTGCTGTTGTAGATGGTCCGGTTAAAACTAAAGAACTAATGGTGTTTCCTGTAATGGTTACGGGTGCTGTGATTGACGAATAAGCGATGCCCGCAACAGCAGCGTTAGGAACACCAGTAGTAGTTTGTGTAGCGGAGGTAAGGTTTCTAATAATGTTACCAGAAACAGTACTTGTTCCTGTAGTTACTGCGATTCCAACTAAGGTAGTGGCTTGCACGCCAGCTGCCGAGTAGTTTAAATTGATATTTGCAACAGTATTATTGGTAACAGTATTATTTGCTCCAGCTGTTCCACTGTTGCAAATTATTCCTCTAAAAGCAGATGCTCCAGTTGCAGTGGCTGAGGTAGAAACACCGTTGATGCTATTTAATAAGGTAGTGCTACCTACAGTATTGTTGTTTATAATAATGTTTGCACCACCCGAAGCGGCTATACCATTAAAGCCTGCAAAAAGAGTACTGTTATTGCTTATTAAATCAACGCCCGAAACAATATTGTTTGAGAAGTTGAGGTTTCCACCTGCACCTGATCTTAAGGCAATTAAACTCCCATTAGCAACCGTAGTGGTAAAGGTAAAGGCTCCGTTTGTAGTTGTTGATCCAAATAAATTATTAAAAATATTTACATTTCCGTTAGCTATATTAATACCATAAGTTCCATTGCCCGCAAAGCCGCTGGTATAATTAAAGTTAGTAATGGTATTGTTTTGAACCAAGGTTGTTGTTCCTAATCCTACAGAAATATCCATTCCAAAGAATTGGTATCCCGAGGTTCCAGCCATGGTATAAACGCCAGTTCCATTTGAAGCATTTCCGCCAATAAAATTGTTGGTGATATTAAATCCACTTGCCGAAGTTAAAGCAGCCACATTTGGTGTAACCCACATTACACGGTGTGTTGGCGTTCCGGTTGTAGTAACTGTTGCCGTTTGGTAAAACCTATTGGCATTGATGGTCCAAGCGCTATTGTTTGCTCCAATATAAATACCAGCCGTGGCCAAAGTTGGACTAAAGAAATTATAGATATTGCAACTATCCACCAAATTGTTATCGTTATTGGCAGCAATGCTAGATGCCGAACCAATAGATGATACCGCAATGGTTGGATTTCCTCCTGTAACTTCATGGATATGGCAGAATTTAATGGTGTTGTTATCGTTTCCATTTAATCCAGCACTAGCACCAAAACTTACTACACCAGCATTAATTGTTCCTGGCGCAGTGATGTTATTTGAACGCAAATCGCAATATAAAATTCTATTAAAGGATGCCTCGTTGTTTAAACGTAAAGCCATACCAGCAGCATTTGTATTAGCAATGATTAAGCTATTTCCTGTAACAAATACTCCAGTGCCTCCAGGTCTTCCATCAATAATTAAGTTATTGATTCCGTTTAAATCAAAGGTTGGAGCGGCACTAGTGTTTTCTACCGTTGCAAAAATCCCAACATCTGGTCTAATGGTAATGGTATTGGTTGTTGATGAACCAACATAGGCATTCATCACAATTGGGAAAACTTCACCTGATGCAGCATTGTAAAGTACATCTTTTAAAAGAAAGGTAACCGGACCAGAAACACCTAAAGCACTTAGATCTGCTGCTGCAGAGGTAATGGTTGGGTAGGTCTGACCCACACCTACGTTATAGGTTCCATTTAGTGGCGCTAAAATTCTTCTCGAACCAGTTGGGTTTCCGTTTATTGGGGCAGTATTAATACCACTAATTACCAAACTATCAACCCAAACATCAATAAAGTTGTTGGCAGTAGCCGTAGATCTGGTATCATAGGTTACCCAGAAATAATTTGCACCAGCAAGTAATGTTCTTGAGCCATTTGCATAATAAACGCCATTAGGGGTTGCCACGGTTGAACCAAATTGATTTGTTGTGGCAAAAACAGGACTGTTACCCGTATAATAAACTCTGGCGTTTTGTATATCTGCAACGTTTGTTGTACCAGCTGTATTAAGTTTAATCGCACTTAAAATAAGAGGGCTAAAATTATTTTGGGTATGCACTCTAATGCCTACCACCATTTGGTTGCTTGAGTTAATAGGAACTGCAGCAGTATTTTGATCTACATTGCTAGTGTCTAAAACCATAGGAATTCCCAAAAATTCACCTTCATCTGCGCCAATATCTGGAGCAGAACCAGTACCTGTATATCCAATATTGCCTTGTCTAATTACATTAGCAAAATCAAATGTAACTGGCGCTACATTAGCCGCACCACTTTCGCAAACTGTTGGCACCATAGGGTCTAAGTGCAAGAAATTAGGGTCTGAACCAACCAAACTTAAGAAAGTTGGATTTTGTGTAACAGATGCTTGTTCGAAAGTGCCTAAACGAAATTTAAAATCAGCTAATAAGGAATCTCCCGCTATACCATCAAAATAAATAAGGTTGAAAGCACTTGGGGTGCCAGCAAAAAATAAATTTCTATTAGAGGTATTAGCATAATTATTAAGTGCAGCAGCAGATCTTCTTAGAACTACAGAATTTCCTGTTCCTTTTGGAATAGCATTGTTTACTAGGATATTATTTCTAAGATCTAAAGTAACAGTGGTAGCTATTGCATTAGCATGGGTTAAGATACATGCACTAGAAAAATTAGCACCACCTGATGTGCTATCTAATAAAATAGTATTATGATAAATTCCAAGTGTGGTAATTGCTGTTGTAAAAGTTAGGTTCAAGCCGAACACAGAAGGAGTGGTATTATTTGATAAAGGAGCAAAAATTCTTGAAACTAAGTTATTGTAAATTTGCACAGCACCCGCAGTTGTTGTAGATATTACAATACCAGATGCAACGCCTGTTGTTGTGGAGTTTGTTCTAATATCATAAATCTTATTATTAAAAATTCGAGGAACGCTAGATGCATTTCTCATTCCGTTAACGGTAGAATTACCTAGCAAATTATAGATGGTATTATAAGATACAGTTCTAACGCCAGTTGTACTAAATGCATATAAACCATCAATGGTGCCTGTTCCAGCATGTGTTAAGTTATAAATTGTATTATATCTATAATTCTCATTTGATGGAACACTACCATCAAAAATTCCATACATTATTCCTGTTCCAGTTGTTTTAGCAACATTTAAATTAAATACAGTATTACTATCACAAACGATTGTTGTTCCCGTCATTTGAATACCATACATGGCTGAGGCGGCCCCCGTTCCGGTAATGGTGAAATTTGAAATGGTATTTCTTATTACATTTTGATTAGTTCCAGAAGACAAATAGATTCCTATTGTGGTTCCGCCAGTAGTTCCATTTCTGGTAATATCACTAATAGTATTGCCAATTGCATTAACTATTGGACTAGCACCTGAATTAAAAATGGGGTACATTGTTTTAGTTCCTGTACCAGCATTAATTAAACTCGTTCTTGTTATTGTATTGTCATTTATATTTGTTCTATTAACCGTTGATGCAGTAGAAACGATATTATAGAAGGCACCAGTTGCGCCAGTCAATATGGTTGAATCGATAGTGTTATTGTTTATGTTTAATGTACCAACTCCTGCCAATTGGTTCAAAATACAAGCAGCTTGTGATGCAGCTGTTCCATGATAAGTGAATCCGTAAAAATAATTATTATTAATATTCAAAGTAGTTGGCGCCGAGTTAACCCAGATACCTGTAAAAGCTACTGTTGAGCCAATAGCGCTAGTACAATTGATTAACTGATTATTGTTAATGTTAATGGTATTTCCATTAGCTCCAGATTGAGCCATTTCCATATCAATTACCCAATTGATAGGAGTTGTTGCAGCTCCACTTTTTATGGAGATGATGTTAAAGTTAACATTGATACTAGCCCCTGGAGAGTTGCCAAATAACCAAATTCCCCTATTGGTTGCAGGGTGGTTAACTCCATTGCCATTGTTGTTGTTGATATTATTATAAGAAATGTTTGCACTATATTGGTTACTAATATAAGTAGCACCACACTGAACTGTTGCGCCAACACCACCGCCAAAGTTAAGAATAGTATTACCTGTAGTGTAACTGCTTCCACCTATATCGTTGTTAACGTCTGCTAAGGTATAGGGTGCAGCTGCGGATGAACCTGCTAAGGCAATACCAAAATTACAGTTTTGAATGGTGTTTGCATAAAATTTATTGTTAGAGCTTGCGCCAGAAATGACCGTTTGCACCAAAGCTGTGTTGGCCAACTGGCGGTTAGAGTTAACCATATCTATCCCCGTTGAGCCTGCAATGTTTGCTCTTGCCCCAGCACCAGGGCCTGTAGCATTTACCCTGTTTAAGGTAATTACGCAATTCTGTATGGTATTGTTATTTGCTCCATCATTAACATTTAATTTATATAAACCATAGCCATATTCCATGCAGGTTGTTGGCGTTGTATTTGCAACAGGATCTAATAAATCAATTCCGTTAATGGTAACAAAGTCTGTACCTGCAATGGCAAATATTCCATCAATTGAATCTGTTGAAGTAGAAAGTTTGGTTCCCGCGTATGCAATAATTACAGGATTTGCAGTAGCTGTTGCCGCTCGTTGAAAGGTGATGGTATTGGTAATTGAAGTAGTTGCATTTAAGGTAGCACTTCCTAACACAATGGTTGTAGCAGGGGTTTCTGAATAGGCCGCACCAGCTCCAATATTAAAGGTAACAGCACCGCTTACACCATTGGTGTTTAAGGCGGCAACCGCAGCTTCAATGCTAGAATAACTTCCTGGAATTGAATATGCACCTGATAAGGCTTGCGCCCCTAATTGGTAAATACCCATTACTAGCATGATGCCTAAAAGTAATAGTTTTTTTGTTTTGTTAGTTAAGTGTCTGTTCATTATGCTACAATTTGGAGCGAATTTAAGTATTAAACCCTAACAATTGGTCTAATAATGGTAATTATAACTATATCGAACTTTTTCCTTTAAATTCGTTTTAATTAAAAATGAATTTTAATTTATGAGTTTACCCAGAAGAAGTTTTATAAGCCGCTTATCTTTGGGAATTAGCGCTGCCTTTGCCGCTCCATTAGAAAATGTCGCCTCCTCAATAAAAAAAACAATGCACAAAATGAATCCAATTATTCAAATAAAACCTATGGGTTTCCAATGGGAAACTGCCGATCCTTTTTTGTTTTGTGTGCATCACGAAGATCAATTTCCTAAAGGCAATGCAGCCATGGGGCCAGCCAGCTCTTTAAATGGACGTAGTTTAGGCGATGACTTTATTATTAAAGACGGCTTTAGAATGTACCATGGCCGCCAAGTGCCAGGTTTTCCTGGGCACCCACATAGAGGTTTTGAAACGGTAACTGTAGTTAGAAATGGCATGGTAGATCATGCCGATAGTCTTGGTGCAGCAGGCCGCTATGGTAATGGAGATGTGCAATGGATGACCGCTGGGAAAGGGGTGCAACATTCAGAAATGTTTCCCTTATTAAGTCAAGAAAAAGAAAATCCATTAGAGCTTTTTCAAATCTGGCTGAACCTACCCGCCAAAAATAAAATGGTTGAACCTCACTTTACCATGTTTTGGTCGGAGAAGATTCCAAATGTTTTACTGAAAGATAAAACGGGTAAACAAACTAAAGTAGAAGTAATTGCCGGAGATTTTAGGCAGCACAAAGGCTTAAAGCCACCACCAAATTCTTGGGCGGCAGATCCTTCTCATGAAGTAGCAATTTGGAATTTTAAGTTAGAAGAGGGCGCTAGCTTCCAATTGCCTGCAGCAGGTAAAGGCATTAACCGTACTTTGTACTTTTACGAGGGTAGCGAGTTATTTGTAGAAGATAAAGCTGTAGGTTCATACAGAGCCATAGAAGTAAAGCCCGAAATGGAAATTACCCTCACCGCAAGTAAAGGAGCTGCTAGCATTTTACTCTTGCAAGGAAGGCCCATTGGAGAAACTGTTATTCAGTATGGCCCTTTTGTTATGAATACCAAAGAAGAGATACAACAAGCATTTAACGATTACCACCAAACTCAATTTGGCGGCTGGCCTTGGGCAAGGCTAGATATGGTGCATCCAAAAAGTAAAGGCAGATTTGCCAAACATGCGGATGGAACCTTAGAGGAAAGAAAATCTTAATTGCTATCCACCTAGGTTCGCAGCCTATCTAAGTAAATTGCGAAATTAATGCTCCGCCCCGCTCTCTAATTACCGTAAACTTAAACTGTTCATGGCAATCCGATTTATGGGAATTTTGGCCCATTATGGGACAATTTTGAGGTGTTTTGTATGCCCTATAAAATTATATATAATTGAATATCAAATACATATAGGAAATATAAAAATTGGCCTGTCAATTGTTATTTAGATGGCAAACCAAAAAACAATGAAAAATTTACGTAATTTATTAATCTTGATTCTTACAAATGTAATAGTATTGCCAAGTTGCAAAAAAGACCTTGTTGAAAAATTTGAACAAAACAAAACCACTGAAAAAGTAATTGCAAAGAACACTTCAGAGGTGAAGGCTCCAGAAAATTTTAAATGGAGTACCAGCAGAACCATTAAATTAACCGCTAACGGTATTGTAGGAGATGCAAGAGTATCAGTACTAAGAGTTGAGGCAACAGATGGAACTGTTTTATTTACAAAGCTTCAAAAAGTAAAAGAAAGTGTGGATTTAACTTTAGAGGTGCCTGCTCGTTATGAAAAGGTAAATGTAGTTTTTGGCGGGATGCAAAAGACTTATGACACAAAAAGTGGAAAAGCAGAGCTAACTTTTAATTAAAATTATTTCAGAAATTTGTTAAGTACAATCAACCCGATTTATCCGACTGCAAGAAAAATTGCAAAAAGGGAAAAACACTTATAAAGAAAAAATATTAAATAAATTATATGAAGAGTATCAATTTAAATCCAAAAACGAAAAGGTTTCAGAAATCCATGCAAGTGGCTTCTTTAATCGTTTTGTTCATGTTAGTAGCACTAACAAAAACGAATGCAATAACGCGTTATGTAAACACCACTGGCACATGGGGTAGCAATACTCCTTGTTACTCAACCATCCAGGCAGCTATTAATGCCTCAACTAATGGTGATGAGATTATCGTTGATGCAGGAACGTATATTGAAGCCTTAATTATCAATAAAGAGGTTACAATATTAGGTCCAAACGCAGCTGTTTCTCCAAATGGCGGTAGCAGGGTTACAGAAGCTATTATTAATCTTAATAGCAATACTAGTTTTGCAATAAGAATTATGGCAAATAATGTTACTTTCAAGGGCTTCAGGATAATAAATTCAAATTGTCCAGGTGCTCTTTTATCCGGTGGTGCAACAGGGGCTGGTTCTTATTCAACAATTGCTACATCTAATGTTACAATTGAAAAGAATCTTTTTACTAATTTAGTTGGAAATGCTATTTACACTGCTGGTTCTATTACTACTTGGGCCATCACAGACAATAATATTTCGAATCTGACCAATTTTACTACTGGTGGAACTTTTGGTTCTGGTATTTCTGTTTGGAGTGGTGCGACAGGTCTTAGCATTACAAATAACACCATGTCAAGCATGGGACACAATGGTATTCAGCTAATAATGAACTCTGGCACTGGCACGAACCTTAGTGTTCAAAATAATACCATTTCTACTGTTCCGAGATCAGGTATAAGTATGAACGGTGGCTGGAATACAGCTCTAATCTCAAATAACAGTATTACAGGCGCCAATAGCGCATCTTCTTCCACAGATGGCGGTATGAAGGTTCAATCATTGAATACAGTAACGGGCCTTGTAATTAGCAACAACACTTTTACCAGCAACTTCAATGGTTTCTATGTTCAAAATAATACTACCCTTGTTGGAAAAGATATAGTTGTTACTAACAATGATCTTTCGAATAATACTAACTTTTCTATAAATAATGCTGCTACTGGTGGTACTTTAGCTGCTACCAGCAACTGGTATGGTACCACAAGCAATGTGTGTTCAAAAATATCAGGTAGTGTAACGTATATGCCTTTTCAAGTTACCAGCACTGTGAGTGGCACAGGTACAGGTTACAATCCTATTCAAAATACTACACAGAATACTTATTTTTGTACCATTCAGTCGGCTATTAATGCCGCTAATGCAAATGATGTGATTCAAGTACCTGCAGGAACTTATGCAGAAAGCTTAAATATTAATAAAGCATTATCCATATTAGGACCAAATGCAAACATTTCTCCAAATGGAGGTAGCAGGGCTACTGAGGCAATTATAAACCTTTCAACAGGTACTAGGTCAATATATATCAATGCAAGCAATATTACCATTAAAGGATTTGAAATTATCAATTCAGCCAATGCGGGCGCTATTATGGCCGGTTCGGGAATATCAGGAATAAGCCATAGCACACCCACTAATATTGTCATTGAAAAAAACTACATGCATGATTTAAATGGAGCTGCTATTTTATTATTAGGTAATTATACAGTAAGAAATTGTGCTTGGACAATTAATGATAACAAGATTGATAGAACTACACTAGGTACTTATTTAGGTGGAGGATATGGATCGGGTATTAAAATGTGGACAGGTTCAAATTGTACTATTACCAATAACGTGCTTACCAATATTGGTTTCACAGGAATTGATGTGGGTTGGATTCAAAATTCAACCATCAGTGGCAACACGTTAACTACTTTAGTTGATAATGGTATGCAGGTGGTGGGTACAAATTCAAATCTTAACATTACAAACAATACCATTACCAATGCAAATTATCCTTCAGCTACTTTGGGTCAAGGTGGTATTAAACTATTTGGTAGCCCAATAAATTTAAGCGTTACCAACAATATTGTTACCGGAAGCGGAAGTGCTTTTGCAGTGGAACCTGGTAATAATGCAGCAGGTGCTTCGGTAAATAACAATAACTTTGCAGGCAATACTTATGGTGTTTACCATGCAGGAACAGGAACATTAAATGCCACTTGTAACTGGTATGGTTCAGCTAGCCATTCTACAATAGCACCTAAAATTTCTGGTACTGTAACTTTCGTATCATTCTTGGTGAGTGGTACTGACAATGATTTAGCTACAAGCGGTTTCCAACCGGCCCCAGGAACTTGTACAGGTGTGGCGGTTTCAACCCCAACCATAGGTTCATCATCAGCTGTGTATACCTCCGTTTCACAAACTGCCATTACATTTACCTTTACCAAAGGAAATGGAGCTAACCGTATTATTGTCGCCAAAAGTGGTTCAGTATCTTCTACCGATCCAACCAACAATTTAAGCTATACAGCTAATGCAGCTTTTGGTTCTGGTGATGCATTAGATGGTTTTGTAGTATACAACGGTGATGGAGAATCAGCAACCATCACTAACTTAACTGCAGGTACAATGTATCACTTTAGCATTTATGAATACAATTCTTCGGGTGCTACTATTTTATATTCAACTTCAACAAAATATTCAACTTGTACTACTACCTCACAACCAGATGCGGATAATGATGGTGTAGCTGATGCAGATGATCAATACCCAAATGACCCATACAAGGCATTCAACAACAATTACCCAGCAGCAACTTTCGGTACTTTAATGTATGAAGATTTATGGCCAGGTAAAGGTGATTATGATTTTAATGACCTAGTAGTTGATTATAAATTTAACACCATCACAAATGCTGATAACAATATTGTTGAAATCAGTTTCACATTTGTTACAAGAGCCATTGGTGGTTCCTTACACAACGGATTTGCATTTCAATTGGATGGAATCAGTCAAGAGAAAATAACTAGTGTTACAGGTTCAAAAGCTTCAGGAGCCTCATGGATTTCATTAAACAGCAATGGTACAGAAGCAGGCCAGCTTGCAGGTGCTAACATCTTAGTTTTTGATGATGCTTACGAGTTATTACCAACTCAATCTGGATTCAGTTTTGTAAATGTATATCCAGGTTCACCAGACTCTGGAACAGATACAACAACTATTTTAGTGAAATTTTTATCCAATGGTGTTGCACCATCTGGAGGAACCTTAAGCTATAGCGCATTCAATACAGGACTATTCAATCCATATTTGATAGTGGGTCAAGACAGAGGAAAAGAAATTCATCTTGCCGATAGATTCCCTACAAGTAAAATGAATCTTACTTATTTTGGACAATATCAAGACAGAACCAATCCATCTACTGGTAAATACTTTAAAACAGCCGATAACCTACCATGGGGTATCAATGTAGATAGTTCAATTCCTTTCCCTACTGAGAGAACAGACATTAGTGAAGCCTATTTAAATTTTATAGATTGGGCTACTTCAGGAGGAGGATCAAGCATTAATTGGTTTTTAGATCAACCAGGAAACAGAAACAATATCAAATTAATGAATCGATAGTTAAATAGTTTAGATCTAAAAAAAGCTGTCTCAAATTTACTTTTGAGACAGCTTTTTTGTTTTTAATGAAGCTGCTGATGAGTTTCGCGGTGCGCATTTTTTGTCAACTTTTTGAAATAAGAATAAAAAATTGCATTGTAAATCAATTTTTTATTACCTTGGTTATGGTAAATTTAACCATAATAGAAAAAAGCTTTAAAAAAGCTTTAAAAACAACTGGTCACTTATCTGCCTTGAACCAATAAAAAAAACAAATTTTATAAAAAAATAAAATAGATACAATATGAAAAAACTGCTACTTAAGTTCCTATTATTTTTAACCCCTTTGCTAACATTTGCACAAAGTGATAAAGTGCTTGTTACAAAATCTAGCAACGGCTTTAAACTTGCTGTTAACGGAAAAGAAACATTCATCAATGGAATGAATTGGGATTATTTTCCAATTGGTACCAATTACAATTATAGTTTGTGGAAACAATCGGATGATGTAATTATTGCAGCATTGGATAATGAAATGTCTTTGCTCAAAAACATGGGAGTGAATGTTATTAGACAATATACTGGCGTTCCAGCTAAGTGGATAAAATACATTTATGAGAAATATGGTATTTATACCATGCTCAACCATTCTTTTGGCCGCTATGGCTTAACCATTGACGGTAAATGGGAAGCCAATACGGTTTATTCGAATCCAAAAGTGCGTGAAATTTTACTAAAAGAAACCAAAGAAATGGTGGCCGAATACAAAGAAACACCTGGGGTCTTGCTTTTTTTGCTAGGGAATGAGAACAATTATGGCCTTTTTTGGAGAGGTGCCGAAACAGAGAATATTCCCCTAGCCGACCGCAATTCTACAAAAGATGCCTACTATTTGTACCGACTTTTTAATGAAGCTGCAAAAGAACTAAAACTAATAGATAACAATCATCCAATAGCAATCTGTAATGGAGATTTATTGTTTGCAGAAATCATAGCAAAGGAATGTAAGGATGTAGATATTCTTGGTATAAACGTATATCGTGGGGCTACATTTACCGATTTGTTTGACCGTGTAAAGAAAGAATTAGACATGCCTGTTGTTTTAACAGAATTTGGTGCAGATGCCTATAATACGGTAGCAAATAAAGAAGATCAAGAATACCAAGCCAAGGTATTGGTAAGCAATTGGAAGGGAATTTATGAGAATGCAGAGGGAATGGGTAATAATGGCAATAGCTTAGGCGGATTTACTTTTCAATTTAGTGATGGTTGGTGGAAAACGGGCCAAACCACAAACTTAGACGAACATGATGCAACTGCATCGTGGTCGAATGGAGGTTACAGCAATGATTATGTGAAGGACGAGAATAATATGAATGAGGAGTGGTTTGGAATTTGTGCCAAAGGTCAAACT
>JBIKKC010000150.1:0-5711 GCA_044360615.1 Bacteroidia bacterium
AAAACCTAACCAAATGTCTAGCCCAGCTGCAAGTACTTTATTGCTAGTAGTAAGCTGCCATTTGCCTATCAATTGCCATCCAAAGCCTCCCCATAAAGCACTTATTATGATAGCATAAGATAATAAGAGAAAAGTTAAAAACATGGCCTAGCCTAAGGTAATCCCAAGTTTTCTCAATTGCCTTTTGATGAAATTTTTGGCTCCTTCTTTAACGGGAGTTAGCGCCTTTTTAAGCGCACTATCTGTTGGTCTAGCCTTAAATACGGTATCGTGGTATTTGGCAGCATCCTCTCTTAAAGTGGTGTAATAGTAGGCATAAAAAGATTTACGCGTTACGCCATCTGGCACTTTAATGGCGGCATAGCCATGGTAGCTTATTTCATTGGTTTCAAAAATAAGGCAACGGTTAAAAGCTGGAAACACTTTTTTGTCTAGGTTCGTCATGTCTGCGTTCCACAGTTCTGTATGGCCACCATATTCTTCTTTCCAGTCTTTGTTAAAGAATACCAATAAATTTATTCTACGATGAATGCCTCTATCTGCATGGATATTAAAATCGATATGAATATCTAAGAAGCTGCCGTTACCACCTTGGTGTAAGCCGCCTCCCAATGCATCTGGAACGCTAAAAAGATCTTCGATGCCTGTAATTTTACTAATGATGGTGCACCATTCTTTGCTATGGAACATTTCTCTTAGTTGTGTAAAAACAGGAGGGAAGTCTTCAAAGTTGGAACCTTCGGCTTTAAACTCGTTAACGCCTTTGTACTTCTTGTTAAATACTTCCTCTTTTGGGAAGCTACTAAATATTTCTTCCGCAATGTTGTTTTGAAAGATATTATCTATTACAAGATGTCTATAAGGTTTTGCTTCATTAAACGCATGGTTCATGCGTGTAATTGAAGCCTCATCAAAAAGAGAGGTGTTAAGTAGGGAATTCATGTTTGCGTGTTTGATGCTCGCAATTTAGAACTTTTCTAAATATGAAATAAAAAAACCTTAAGCTTTTGCTTGAAGGGCTTCAAGCATAGCTGTTCCAATTTCGGCAGGAGACTCTACCACGTATAAGCCACACTCGCGCATAATGGCCATTTTAGCTGCTGCTGTATCATCTTTTCCACCAATAATGGCACCGGCATGACCCATTCTGCGCCCTGGAGGGGCTGTTTGGCCAGCAATAAAGCCAACTACTGGTTTTTTATTTCCGTTTGCTTTGATCCAACGTGCGGCATCTGCCTCATAGCTTCCACCAATTTCGCCAATCATAATGATGGCATCGGTTTCTGGATCATTCATCAATAGTTCAACAGCATCTTTGGTAGGCGTTCCAATAATTGGATCGCCACCAATACCTATAGCGGTAGAAACCCCTAAGCCAGCTTTTACTACTTGGTCGGCAGCTTCGTAGGTTAAAGTACCAGATTTAGAAACAATACCAATACGGCCAGTTTTAAAAACAAAGCCTGGCATGATGCCAACTTTGGCTTCACCTGGGGTAATAACACCCGGGCAATTTGGCCCTATTAATGTGCAATTTCTAGATTTAATATATTCCTTTACTGGAATCATATCTGCCACAGGAATTCCTTCTGTAATACAAACAATTACCTTAATACCGCCATCTGCAGCTTCCATAATGGCATCGGCAGCAAAAGCTGGTGGCACAAATATGATAGAAACATTGGCTCCAGTTTGGGCTACTGCATCTGCAACTGTATTAAAAACAGGTTTTTCCAAATGCAACTGACCACCTTTTCCTGGTGTTACGCCTCCAACTACCTGGGTGCCATATTCAATCATTTGTTGTGCATGAAAGGTGCCTTCACTACCAGTGAAACCTTGTACGATAACCTTAGAGTCTTTGTTTACTAAAACTGCCATATACTTATTTATTTTGGGCAGGGCAAATATGAACTATTTTTTGGAATTATAACAAACCCGAGTTGCTATTTTAAAGGAGATCTTGCCAAAATCTGTTCTTTTATTTTTTGTAGTAGTAGGTCTTTGTCAATGGGTTTAGTGAGGTATTCGTTAATCCCTAATTCATAACATTTTTTTCTTTCGTCGGCATCATCATGTGCGGTTACCACTATTATGGGTACATTTTTGTCTATCGAAAATTCTTCCCGGTTTCTAATATGGTGAGCGGCCTCAATACCATCCATTTCTGGCATTCTAATATCCATTAAAATAAGATCATAGGCCTTTTCTTGTAAAATTTGTAAAGCCTTTAAGCCATTATCGGCAACCGTATGCTGGTATCCTTCTTTTTCTAATATTTTAATAAAAAGGCGTTGGTTTAGTTGGTTATCCTCGACAATTAAAACTTTATAGTTTGAAGGTTGGTAATAATTTATTTTTGCAGATTGTTCTTCTTTTAAACGCAAATCATCTTCTACAACTTCCACTTCAATTTCAACAATAAAGCTGCTGCCTGCTCCTTTTTCACTAATTACTTCTATATGGCCTTTCATTAAATCGCAAAGCTGTTTTACATTGGTTAAGCCAATGCCAAAACCATTGCTATTAGTTGAGTTATTAGGCGTATATTTAAAAAGTTGTTTGATTTCTTTTTCACTCAAACCTTCGCCTTCATCAATTACACAAAACTGCAGGGTGCTTAAGGCAATGCCGTCTTTAACCCGCTTTGCACTTTGTTTAATTTCAATTTTTACTACCCCTTTTAAACTGTGTTTAATGGCGTTGTTAATGAGGTTATGTAAAATGGTAAGCAGTTTTTGTTTGTCGGTATTGATGCGCGCGGGCACACCCGGATATACCATTTGGTGAAACAATAATCCTTTTTGTTTACAAACTGAGTTGGTGCTTTTAAATAGGTCTTCTAAACTTTCTAAAAGGTTAAATGGTGCGTTTGCCGGCGCTGCTTCTTTGCGGTCGAGCTGCAGATAAGTAATGAGGTTGTTTAATACAAACATCAATTCATCACTCGATAGTTTTATATGCGTTAAATATTCCTTTAGCTCACTAAAGGTTTTACTTTCCATGGCCATTTGGCTCATTCCAACAATGCCATTTAAAGGTGTTCTAATTTCATGGTTAATTTGCTGTAACATGGCTGTTTTAGCTTTATTACTCATTTCGAATAGCTTATTCTTTTTATTTAAGCTAACGGCTAAAAAGAGTAACCCACTAATGAGCAAAAGAAAGAATATAGCAATGCCTGTTACAATTAAAAAAATGTTCTGTTGTTGTATGCTTAATTCTTGTTCTCTTAGCTTCAAATCCTTAATCTCATTTTCTTTTTGAAGTATCGCTAACTGATTCCTCTTAAGTTCGTTTTCATACTCAATAGCAATGTATTTGGCCTCATTTTTGGAGGGATTTACCTTATTGTTGTCTCCAATTTTTTGGGCCAAACTTCTATAATAATCTCTTTTGGCATTATCGCCCTGTTTGGCATAAATACTTGCAGCAGCCTGATACAGATTTTCGGCCTCTTCAGAACTCGGGTAACTGGGAATTAAGGACAATCCTTTATTAAGGTAATAGAAAGCCGAATCAGGCATGTTTAATATAGTGTAGGCCTCACATAAATTACTTAAAACCATTATAGATCCTTTGATATTGTTAATGGTTCTATCTATTAAATAAGATTCTGCCAAGAATGGAATTCCTTTTCTGGGTTGCTTCTTAATAATGTAAACAAGTCCAATATTATTTAAGGCACTCGAAATATCATGGGCACTGCTTTTTCTTCTAAAAACTTCCAATGCGTTAGAATAGTAGTAAAGCGCCTTTAGATGAAATCCTTTTAAATGGTAAATGGTGGCTAGATTATTGGCAATTTCTGCTTGTATTAAATCGTTTTCAGAGTTTTTAAAAAGGTCGTAGGCTTTTATATAATATTCCTCTGCCTTTTCAAAGTTTTTTAATTCCAAATATAGCGTACCTATATTGTTATAGGTTCTTGCCATTCTTGGGTAGTCTAATAATTGCTCAGAAATTTTTACCGAACCTATATAGTAGCGCATGGCTACTGCAATATCATCCTTAATATTGGCTAAATTACCCAAACTATGGTAAGCTAAAGAAACAGCATAGGGCTCTTTGCATTTAATGGCAAGCGATAAACCTTGTAGGTATAAGAGTTTTGCCTTGGCTAAATCACCTCTTCCTTTTTCTAAAATACCTAAAATTAGGAATGAGTTGGCCATCCCTTTGCAATAGTTTAACTTCTGAGAAATAATTTGGGCTTGTCTTGCATAATTGCCAGCCTTAGCACTATCTAAACTTTTAATGCAATTTGCTAAACCTATTAAAATATCTGCTCTTTGAACATCGTTTGCAAAGGGCAAAATGCTTTCTAAACTATCCTTTTCAGATTCGGATTGTGCGGATATTTGCTTAGGATAGAAAAATCCTAAAACAAATAAGCAAGCGAGTACAATTACCTTTTTAAACATTCTTATTCACGCATATAAGCAAGCCACTAATTTAAGAATAGAAATGGAAACTCCTATAATTTATAAGTTTAATTCTTGGTTTGGGTCCCAAAAATGCTTTTCAAAATTTTTAATCTGGTCAATTTCAATTTCTATCCCTTCGCTTTCTAATAAATTCTGCATTTGATTTGGCTCGCCAAAATGGTGCTTACCACTCAATAAACCTATTCTGTTTACAACCCTATGTGCTGGCACTGGTGGCAGTAAACCATGGGAGGCATTCATGGCGTAACCTACTGTTCTCGCACTTTTGGCCGAACCTAAATATCTTGCTATGGCTCCGTAAGAGCTCACCCTGCCTTCCGGAATTAGGCGTACCACTTCATAAACGTCCCTAAAAAAATCTGATTGCATGTTAAAAATCTAAACTCAAGGAGAAATAATAGATAGGTTTATCTGCCACTTCAAAATCTTGAATACCCCAAGCTGTATCAAAACGCAAGAAATAGCCAAATAACTTAGACCTTAATCCTCCTCCAAAACCTGCTACTATTGGGTCGCGCACATTAATTACCTTTGCCTTAATGGGCCCTTGCTCGTAAATTTTTTGGTTAAAGGTGTTTTCATCACTGTATGGGTTTGAACCAACCCAAGCCGATCCAACATCAAAGAAAGGCACGATTTGAAAGTGATTAAAAAACTCACTTCTTAGGGGTCGGTTCAAGGCGTATTGAAAAATAGGAACCCTTACTTCTGCACTTGCCAAGGCATAGCTATTGCCATTTCTTATGTTTTGTGTAAAGCCCCTAAGATTGCAAGCCAAAGCTTGAAATATATAATTTTGATCTGCCGAGGTGGCAATTTCATTGTTAAATTGAGGTCCCATCCAATTCTCTACTCCCCCTAAATAATACACTACCTTACCTGGTCCAAATGAAGTGTTTGCGGCAAATCTTCCTGCAAAAATGATTTGACGATGTATTTTTTGATAATGTCTAAAATCTGCCCCTAGAACGTTTATCTGTAATGAAGTTTGGTTCAAATTAATAAACCTTTCATAAAACAATTTAAATCTTGTGCCATTCCATAGGTTCAAACCTTTTGGAACTGTATTGTCAAAAACAAATTCTACTTTTCCTCCACTCCAATGTGTTAATTTATCTGGTACTTCTAGCGTTGGCACATCTGTAGAACGAGTAACTTCTTTGTCTAATCTATAAAAAGTTTCTAGTCTAAGGCTCATCACTGGGTTAAATGGAATGCGCATGGCATAGCGTAACTCATGGGATAAACTTTTATAACTCACTA
>JBIKKC010000024.1:0-17284 GCA_044360615.1 Bacteroidia bacterium
TGCGACACATAAATTTGCGCCACTTGTTTTAATTGGTTAGCCACATAAAAACTAAAACCATTGCCAGGATTTATAAATCTTAATTTTTGATTTACAAACTCTATTTGTAAAGAATCGAAATACTCTCGAGGCATTGAAGGAAGATAAGTAAGGCTTGTATCTGCAGTAATCTCTTGCATGTTAATTGCATTTACTTCTTTAGGCGGAGTATTAGCCACAGGCGTATACAATAACACCTCAAAAGTTTGATTAAGCGGTTGCACCAACAAGGTATAGGTTAAAGAAGGGATAATAATGATAAGAGAGGCATTGAGTAATTTATAGGTATAAGGTTCGGCCACCTTCTTTGCTGCAAAATAGATGAGCCAACCGCATAAGGCACCAACCGCAGCGCAGAGAAAACTTACTGGAAAAAACCACCAAATTGAATGATAAAAATCTTGCGAGAGTCTAAAAAAATTACTCATGGCATTGAGTACTATATAGGAAATGGCCCCAACGGTGTAGAAGATAAAAGCATAAAAGAAAACAGCATATCCCTTTAAAGAAGGATGCTTACTAAACCTTACCCGCATAGCAAAAAAGAAAAACAAGATACTAATTAGGGCCGCACTTAAGAGTCCTATGTGCGTATGTTGAAGCATAGGAATTAGATACCTATTCATGGCTAGCGCTAAAAATATCGTTACGGTTTAAATAGGGTGCACCCTTTTGCTTAAAGACACCAAAACGCGTTCTTTCGATATTGTTAAATCTAAAAGGTTGGCCTTTGGCAGAGGTATCATTTAGGATAGGCTTATCTTGTATATGCAAATGTAAATGAGGGAACGTAGTGTTACCGCTATTGCCTGATAAACCAAGATACTGGCCAACTGCAATAGTATCGCCGCTTGCAACCGCAACGCTTCCCTTTAGCAAATGCGCTATAAATAAATACTTAGCATTTTGCATTTCAATTTCTACAAAATTACCAGCCACGTTAACGGTATCTTCACCTTTATAAACCATTTGGGTGGGTAAACCATCTTTACTATTAATTATAATACCCGAAGCAGGTGCAAAAACAGAATCGCCAAAGGAATAGAAATCACTGGTATCTGCACCCATATTAGCAAAGAATTTACCATTGGGGCCTAGCTTTACCATATCTAAGGCATACAATTGCATTGGCACATTGGCATGGTAATTTACCCAAGGAAATTTACCCGCTTGCATGGCCAGCCATTGGCCCTTAACAGGCATTTCTAATAAGGTACACTCTTCTTCTGCTGGAAATTGAAAAGTACCAGGAAATACAAAGGCAGCTAAACCAAATGAGAAAGCACAAAAGACACTTAAGAGCAAGAACAATATTCTTTTGATAAATTGGGTAATGACACTTTTGGTTACTGTGAAGGATAATATAATTTCCATAAAGGCAATAGAAATTAACACCAGCATAAAGCTCAAATAAATAGTTGGATCAATAAGAGACTTAAAACTTGCCAAGGTTAAAAACCAAGAAGGAATATCCAATAAAAAGCAAAGCATTCCTAAGAACCAAAGTCCTTTTAATACCCATATAAAAATGGGCGCATTTCCTTTCCAAAGCCAGCTTCTTTGTGCAATTTCTTTATTAACAAAATAAATTCTAAGCAATAAAAGGCCAAAGAAAATTAGCGTTGCTATGCCTATGCCGGTGTTATAGGTTTCACCAAATTGTCCGAGGTTTGATTCCATAATTATTCAAATCGTAATGCCTCAATGGGGTCGAGTTTACTAGCCTTTATAGCAGGATATATACCACTAATTAAACCAACAATAAGGCATAGACTAACGCCTCCAAAAATCCAAAGCCATGGTATAATAAACCCAACGCCTACTAAAATGGTAACAATATTGCCTATAATTATACCGAGGATAATTCCGCCAAAGCCACCCAATTGACAAATAACAATGGCTTCTAATAAGAATTGGCGCCGTATGGTTTGTTGGTTGGCTCCCATGGCTTTTCTAATTCCAATTTCGCGAGTTCTTTCGGTAACAGAAACAAGCATAATATTCATAAGACCAACAGCTGCGCCAACTAAAGTTATAAAACCAATTACAGTTGCGGCAATGGTAACATAACTTAGGTTAGAAATAAGTTCTTTGGCAATGTTATCTGATTTATAAATATTAAAATTTTCTTCTGACCTAACGGGTACTTTTCTAATTTTTCTAAACACAGAAGTGGCTTCTTCTACTGCAAAATCTAGCGTTTTAATATCATCTACGGCAACCGTAATAACGCTACTCATATTTGGCATTGAAAAAGTTTGATACGCATTTTGAATTGGAACAATAATAATTCTATCGCCACCAAAGCCCATGCTGCTTCCCTTACTAGCCAGCACGCCAATTACTCTATACTTGGCACCTCCTATAAAAATACTTTCTCCTAAAGGTACTTTTTCTTTAAACAATTTGGTAACCAGTTCTGAACCAATTAAGGCTACATTAGCTGCAGAATTTACTTCCGTTTCAGAAAAATTTCTTCCTATTCCAACATCATAGCCAGCTACCTTAAGGTAATTTACATCTCCCCCCATTACCATTATGTTGGGGTCAGTTTTCCTATTTCCAAATTTAACAGTACTGTTAAAACTAGCATTCACAGATAAAGAAGTAGTAGCTGGGAATTTAAAATTTGCGACGAATTTATCGGCTTCTGTTTTAGAAATGGGTTTAAACTTTTTTACGCCCCTCCCACCGCCAGAAAATTTTATATTTTGACCTTTATTCTTGATATTAAAGGTGTTGGCGCCCATGCTAGAAAAGGAAGTATTGATACCGGCCTTAATGCCATCTATAGCCGTTAAAATACCCACTAAAGCCATAATACCAATAGAGATAATGAGCGCCGTAATAATGGCTCTTAATTTATTTCCTTTAATGGAAGTTAGGGCAATATTGAGATTTTCTGATAAGGTCATTGATTTTGGTTAAATTTAGCTTTTTCTACGAAGAAAAACCCTTTTTTGTTTCCTCTATCTTCAAAATGAATGAGCATACCCGCAAAGAAAAACACCTGACCAGCATTATAAATTACCTCCACGCCTTGCACAATTTCTTGTTTGTCTTTTGCCCCTTTTTCATCAAAACCAATAATTAAGCCTTTGTCTTGGGCATTTTTTTGACGAATACCCACGCGTAAAACATAATTATCTGGAATTAGGAGCGTATCTTTATAATGGTTAATAGCTGCAATGGCAGCTGGCGTAAATTCTATTAATTGCATAAGGTTAGGGACCGCAATTTAGGAATTATTGCAGGAAATTTTGCACAATCTATCTATGGGTTTAAGGAATTAACAAAACCTCATTTTCTGCAACCACCCAAAACTGGTCGTTTGGCAAGGGTTTAGCCTTAGCTAAGCCTGTTAAACTGCCAAAAGCGGGTAAAATAATTCGGTTTGAACCAACCACAAAACAAGGTAGAAGTAGTCGCTGCTTACCCGCCCCTTTTAGCATTACACCTGGATGTAGGTGCCCTGAGATGACAAACTCATTTTCATTGCCAAAGGGCTCGTGGAGCAAACAAATGTTGTCCAACACCATTTTGTGCATCACTTTTAAATTGTCTTTTCTAAAGTGAAAAGCAGGAAGAATATCGTGGTTACCACGAATGAGAAAAAACTTTATTAATGGAAATTCAGCCAAGAAATCTACAAACCAATCCCATTCTTTATTGTGTAAGGAGTGAAATAAATCTCCCAAAATAAAGACTTGTTGCGCTTGCGTTTGTTTAATCAATTGCGCCATATTTTCAATATCTTTTCTGCCAGCACTATCTGGGATAGCAATACCGTTACGCCTAAAGTGAGTGGCTTTTCCCAAATGCACATCACTAAACAACAATGCTTTTTGTTCTATCCAGAACATTGCCCTTTGCGGGAGTAATTGGAATTGTTGATTTTGGATATTTAAAATGGGATTCATGCGCTGCAAGAATAGGGAATGTTAAAAAATTTATAACTTCCCAGCCATATGTTAGATTTTTCACTTTGTACTATTCAAACCTTGTCGGTTCACCAAACGGGCAATAAGCAAAATGGAGAAAGCTTAGTTCTTTCTAAACAACCTATTGCGAATTTGGAAGAGGAGCTTTCCAATTATTTATTGCAATACTTTTTAAAGCCATTTCAAAACAAGGAGTATTACCATTTAAGTTTTAGCAACGACGACCACGAGCTTAACCCAGTTTATCATTACAGTAAAGAGCTTTTTGAGCGACCAGATTCGTTTCATATTCAGAGTATTCACTTTGCTAAGCATTTATTTGAAACAGCGCTACATCCCAATATTTTAGGTGGCGATTTTTATGTTTGTGCCTTTGATGGCATGCAGTACGATGGGCAAATGGTAAAAGCCATTGGCTTGTTTAAAGCTGAAAAACCAGATCACTTTTTAAAACTTAAACGCAATGGGCAAAATTTTGACCTGGATGTGGAAAGCGGCATTGCCATTGATAAATTAGACAAAGGATGTTTAATAATTGAAGTTGAAGCCGAAAAAGGTTATAAAGTTTGTGCGGTAGATAAAACAAATAAAGGTGCTGAGGCAGCCTATTGGAAAGACCATTATTTGCGCATTAAACCCTGTTCTGATGCTTATCACTTAACGCAAAATTTTTTAACGGTTACTAAGGATTTTTTAACCAAACAAATTACCCAAGAGTATGAGGTAAGTAAAGCCGATCAAATAGATTTGTTAAACAAATCTGTAGCTTATTTTAAAGAGCATGAAACCTTTGATGCCAATGAATTTTCGCAAAGTTTATTTGAAGGCAACCAAGGATTGATTACCTCCTTTAAGGATTACAAAGACCAGTTTCAGCAAGAGTATGAATTAGAGATAAAAGATGGTTTTGATATCTCGGATCAAGCCGTAAAAAAACAAGCCCGCATTTTTAAAAGTGTGCTAAAATTAGATAAGAACTTCCATATTTATATTCATGGTAACCGCAATATGATTGAAAAAGGCACAGAACCTGATGGCCGAAAGTTTTACAAAATTTATTATACCGAAGAAAACTAGAGGTGAGTTTTAGGCAACGCATACATTTTTTTTTGGTGCATACTTTAGGTTCAAGCAACCAAGAAGCTAAAGAAATAATTAGCTCTGGAGCGTTAAGCTTAAATGGAAAAGTGATTTTTGATAATACTGTTTTAGGCATTTATGATGAAGTAATTTATAAAGGTGAAGTAATTCATCCAACGAAGCAGTTTGTTTATTATGCTTACCACAAACCCATAGGCATAGAATGTAGCATGCGTAAAGATGTTAAGGATACTTTGGGGAGTGTGTTGCCAGAAGCCCTTCAAACCCTTGGGTATTGCGGTAGGCTAGATAAAGCTTCGGAAGGATTGATGTTATTTACAAATGATGGCAATGCTATAAGGCGTTTAACAAAGCCTGGAAAATCTATTTGGAAGCGCTATGAAGTAAAACTAGAGAAACCAGTAGATGAAGCCTTATTGAAATTATTTGAAACTGGCACATTGGTGGAAGGTAAAATGAGTTTACCCGCAAGAGTTAAAATACTTGGGAGCCATCAATTAGCAATATTTTTACAGGAAGGCAGAAACAAACAAATTAGACGCATGTGTTTTACAGGAGGAAACTATGTTTGTAGCTTAAAACGTACAAATATAGGCACCATACAGCTTGGGCAATTAAAGCCATTGGAATTTAGGACATTAACGCAAGAAGAAATGGAATTTATACGAAATAAAGGTGGCGTTTGATTATGTATTGAAAATTACTATGTTTGATATATAATTTTAAGACTTATGTTAAAGAAATCACTCATTCTTGCCGTTGTATTTATAATTGGATTGGTTATCTTTTTCAATTGGTTCAAAAAAGATACAAAAAAGCATAGTCCAGCTGCTGTTGCAGAATACACAGATGGTAATTTAAAGATTAAAATAGATTACTGCAAACCATATGCTAAAGGCAGAATAATTTTTGGGGATGAGGCAGCAGAAGCCTTGCAACCTTATGGCAAATACTGGCGTTTAGGCGCGAATGAGGCAACTACCTTGGAATTAAACCAACCTATAATGTTTAATGAGAAAAAATTGGCGGCAGGCAAATATTCTATTTATGCCTACCCTGGCGAAAACCTATGGACCATTTGCGTAAATAAAGAATGGGACCGCTGGGGAGCGCAAGAAGCAGATGCCAAAAATGATGTATTAAGAACAGAAGTTAGCGCAATAAATAATGCTAGTTTTCAAGAGCAATTAGAAATTGATTTAGTGCCCATTGATTCGTCTCAAACGGTTAATCTGGTTATACATTGGGACAAAACAGAGGTTATAGTTCCTTTGAAGAAATAGTTATTTGAAAATTTCAGTATTGATAATACCCCATTTTTGCAAACGGTATTGTAGGCTTGTTCTTAGCACACCTAAACCATAAATAGAGCTACGTTTAAAGTTGATAGATGAAGCTTCCGGGAAATATTTAGTTGGGCACGTTACTTCTGCAATTTCATATCCCTTCATGCAGATTTGAGCCGTAATTTCATTGTCGAAAACAAAATCATCGTCACATTTTTCATAGGCAACATCTCTTAAAACAGATGCGCTAAAGGCTCTATAACCTGTATGGTATTCTGACAATTTCTGACCCATTAAAATATTCTGAAACAAGGTTAGCATGCGGTTAAAGATATACTTATATAAAGGCATACCACCTTTTAAAGCGCCCTTTCCTAAGATTCTTGAACCAAAAACCACAGGATAAACATCGTTGGCAATGATACTACTCATAGCCATTATTAATTTGGGCGTGTATTGGTAATCTGGATGCAACATTATTACAATATCTGCTTCTAATTCTAAGGCTTTGTTGTAGCAGGTTTTTTGGTTTCCGCCATAACCTTTATTTTTTTCATGTCTAATTACATGCCTAATTCCAATTTGCCTGCCTAATTCAGAAGTTTCATCTCTACTTGCATCATCTACCAAGATAACCTCATCCACAATTTCCATTGGGATTTCGGCATATGTTTTTTCTAAGGTTCTGGCTGCATTGTAAGCAGGAAGCACCACTACTATTTTTTTTCCGTTAAGCATAATATAAAAACAAATTAAACTAAATAAAGAAAACCAACCAAATCAAAATCAATACAGGAAGTAAAATTGGCAAACTAAATTTGCTAATGTATTTACCAAAACTTGGCATTTTAACACCATTGTGTTCTGCAATTGCCTTCACCATAAAATTAGGACCATTGCCTATGTATGTCATGGCCCCAAAAAATACCGAACCCACAGACAAGGCAATAAGTTGGGTAAAGTTTGGCGAAGCAACAAAGTCTTTCACATCTTGAATTTCGCTAATACTTAAACTTGCTTTAGACATTAGCAATGTAAATACATTTAAATAAGTTGGTGCATTGTCTAGAACGCTGCTAAAAATTCCACTACTCCAATAAATAAGACTTGGGTTTAAGGTGAGGCTTGCACCTTGGTTTTGGGCAAAGTATTCGAGGAGTTGCAAGGCGGGCATCATGCAGAGAAAGATGCCAAAGAATAGAAAGGCTACTTCTTTAATAGGTTCAAAATCGAAGCTATTACTTTTAAGGGCTTTGGCATTTGAGAAATAAAAACAGAGTGCTGCTGCGCTTAATTGAATAAATTCTCGCAGGTAGGAAATCTTTTTCCCATGTAAATCTATATAAGGAATTCCATCAATGATATTAGGATCAAGAAAAACAGAAACTACAGCTAAGAATAGCCAGAAAAGATTTCTTTTGCCACTAATTATAATCTTGTTGGTATATCTAACATTGCTATCTACTTCATCTAATTCACTATTTTTACTTTCAAATAGGTAGAAAATAGCTAGTAAAAAAGAGATAGCTAACAACCAATGTTTCCAAATATGAGTGATTGTCCAATGAAAGGGTACTCCCTTTAGAAACCCCATAAATAAAGGAGGATCTCCAATTGGGGTTAAGGAGCCTCCAACATTAGAAACAATAAAGATAAAAAAGACAATGTGGTAAGGTTTTAAACGATACCTATTTAAACGCATAAAAGGTCTTATTAATAAAACCGAAGCACCTGTAGTTCCAATGAAGTTAGTGACCAACGCCGCAAATGCTAAAAATAAAATATTACTAATAGGCTTAGATTCAATATCTAGAAAAATATAGATTCCACCGCTGGCAACGTAAAGAATAGTTAGGATACTAATGAAAGAAAAATACTCGAAAAGGGTTTCGATTGGCATAAAAGAATTATGAAGAAAAGATAAATAATACCCTCCCACTAAAAGCCCTAAAACTATACTAATTTTTTTGTAATGGTGGTGCCAGAAATCTGCAAATAACACCGGCCCGGTAGCAATCATAACTAATAAAGAAACAAAAGGAATAACGAGCCAAATGGGAGGTGTGGCGGCAATCACGCTTAATATCATGCCCGCAAATATAATAGATTTATTGTAAAGCCATTTTGAGTCTATTTGTAGTAGATAGGGTAAAAAGCATCTGCAAAATGGGTTATTTCTGTTATCCCATTGGCGTGATTTATGGCAATGATATCAAAGCGTGCTTCCTTGTTTAATTTTTTAAAGCGCATATACCCTTCTGCAGCCCTAGCAATATGGGTTTGCTTTGCTTTGTTTACAGCAAATTCCGGTTCCAGTTTAGCATTATTTCTGGCTTTCACCTCCACAAAAACCAAGTATTGTTTGAATTCACAGATTAAATCTATTTCATACTTTCCGGAAACAAAGTTTCTATCTAATACCTTAAATCCTTTTTTTTCGAGAAAAGAGGCAGCTAAAGATTCACCATCCTTGCCAGTTTGTTGATTATGAAAGGGGTTATCGGTTTTCATATTTCAACATACGAAAAACCATTCACAAGAACAATTTAGGCATTTCTACTTACCAAGAAAACTCCAGAAATGGTAAACAGTGCAGAAACCCAAGTATAAAAATCTAGTGCCTCGTGTAACCAAAACCAACCTAAGATAATGGCAACTAAGGTATTGATATAGGCATAAGTAGAAACTACGGTTGCTGGCAAATTTTTAATTACATACATATAGGCGCTATAGGCAAGCAGCGAACCAAAAGCTACTAGATAGAGTAAAGCAATTACAGCTTCCTTTTCTGGATGAAGATTTTGGAGTTCTCCCCTTAAGGCGGCAACCACAAAAAGAAATAGGCCCCCTGAAATCATTTGAATACTAGCGCCAAAAAGGGGTGAAAGTCCAGTTTGATGATTTTTAGAATAAATAGTGCCCATTGCCCAAAACATATTTGAAGCCACCACGGCCAACAATCCCCAAGCAAACATAGGATCATCAAACAGCTGAACTTTATCTTTAAAGATAACTACCTGCCCAATTAAACAAAGCACAAAACCAATAATTACCAGCGTATTAATGCGCTCTTTATTACCACTTAGCCTATTGAAAAGCACAATCCAAACGGGTGTTAAAGCACAAATTAAAGCGGTGAGTCCACTACCCACAAATTGCATTCCCCAGCTAATTATTCCATTACCGCCAGCAAGCATGAGAACGCCATTAAAAGAATAAGTTTTCAATGTTTTTAACGGGGGTAATTTATAACCGCGCAATAAGAAAAACGACAGTAAAATGGCTCCTGCAAGTGTGTGGCGGAAGGCTGCCATAGCAAAAGGAGGAAAAGATTTAACGCCAATGCTAATGGCTAAAAACGTAGTTCCCCAAAAAATTGAAACTGCCCAGAAGGCGATCCATGCAAGTGCTTTAGCAGATAACTTCAAGTAATAAAATTGAGGGACAAATGTAGAGATTGAAACTATATTTATTAAGTTCGCAGTTAATGAAATCTATTTTAATTAAAAATGCACTTCTTATTAACGAAGGAGAGCAATACCATGCCGACGTTTACATTAAGGGTTCTTTTATTGAAAGAATTGAAAGGCAAGGCATTAATATGGCAGCAGATGAAGTAATTGATGCCACAGGAAAAATTTTAATTCCAGGTTTAATAGACGACCAAGTTCATTTTAGGGAGCCTGGTTTAACCCATAAAGGAGATTTATATACAGAACCTAAATCTGCAGTAGCAGGTGGAGTTACCTCATTTATGGAAATGCCAAATACCTCTCCTAGCGCAGTTACACTAGAATTACTCGAACAAAAATATGAACGCGCAGCAACACAAAGTTTGGCTAATTACAGTTTTTTTATGGGCACAACCAATACCAATTTGGATGAGCTATTACGTGTAGATGAAACTAAAATTTGTGGAGTAAAAATATTCATGGGTTCGAGTACTGGTGATATGCTGGTAGATGACCCAAACGCTTTAGAAAGAATTTTTAGCGAAGTTAAAACCATTATAGCCACACATTGCGAAAAGGATCCTATAGTAAAGGCAAACCAAGCCGAAGTTATTGCAAAGCATGGTGAAGCCATTGATGTAACTTGGCATTCAAAAATAAGAAGTGAAGAGGCCTGTTACCTTTCGTCGAGCTATGCGGTTGATTTAGCTAAAAAACACAATACAAGATTACATGTATTGCATATTAGTACAGCCAAAGAATTATCTCTATTTGATAAGAATAAACCTTTGGTAGAGAAGCGCATTACAGCAGAGGCATGTACCCACCATTTGTGGTTTAGTGATGCGGATTATGCCAGCAAAGGCAATTTTATAAAATGGAATCCTGCTATTAAGAAGGCAAGTGATAGAGATGCCATTTTACAAGGTGTAATTGATGGCCATATAGATATATTGGCCACAGACCACGCCCCGCATACCTTGGAAGAAAAGTCTCAACCCTATTTAAAAACACCTTCGGGCGGGCCATTGGTTCAACACACCTTAAACGCTTTGATCCAACTACACAAAAAAGGTAAAATAAGTTTAGAGAAGATAATTGAAAAGGCTTGCCATAACCCAGCTATCTTGTTTGAAATAGACCGAAGAGGTTATATCAGAGAAGGCTTTTATGCAGATTTGGTATTGGTAGATTTGAACCAAAAATATACTGTGAGTAAGAGCAATATTTTATACAAATGCGGCTGGAGTCCTTTTGAAGGAGAGCAATTTGACTCTGTTGTAACCCACACTTTAGTTAATGGAAATGTGGTTTATAGAGAGGGTAAATTTGATGAAAGTACTAGAGGGATGCGTTTAAAATTCAATCGCTAGTTAGAATTCCATAGGGACTTCCATCAATAATATTTCTGCTTCATTACTTAATGCTTCTAAGGTGAACGAAGAAGTTTCGCTAATTCCTAGACCATCTCTAGAGGCTAAGGTTTGTTCTGCAATAATCCAATCTCCGCTTAAAACAAAGGCATACACACCATTACCTTCCTTTTTTATAGAATAGGTTTCCTTTACACCTTTGTCAAAGTTGCCTAAATGAAACCAGGCATCTTGGTGCAGCCAAACGCCTTCATCTTCTGCATTAGGAGAAAGCACTTGTTGCAACTTATTCTTTCTATCGGCAAGATTTAGGGTTTGTTGGTCGTAACGCGGTGTAACCCCTTTCTTATTAGGGAAAATCCAAATTTGAAGGAACTTAGTTTGGCGGTCTTTGTTCTTATTGTATTCACTATGGTAAATACCAGTTCCAGCGCTCATAACTTGAATATCACCCTGTTTAATAACGGTTACATTCCCCATAGAATCTTTATGTTCTAAATCACCTTCTAATGGAATAGAAATAATTTCCATGTTTTCATGCGGGTGGGTGCCAAAACCCATTGCAGCCGAAACAGTATCATCATTTAACACGCGCAAGGCACCAAAATGCACGCGTTCTTCATTAAAATAGGATGCAAAACTGAAAGAATGGAAAGATTGCAACCAGCCGTGATTGGCAAAACCTCTTGTATTTGCTCGGTGTAGGGTAATTTTCATGCTTACAAATTAAGCGCATAAAAAAACTAAAAAAAGACTTGCATATAAATATTGCATTCCTATATTTGCACTCCCTTAGAAATAAGGAATCGGGGTGTAGCGTAGCCTGGTATCGCGCCACATTTGGGATGTGGAGGTCGTAGGTTCAAATCCTGCCACCCCGACTTTCAAACCTAGAAGTTAAAGCTTCTAGGTTTTTTTATTATCTTTCGCCCAATGAAAATTATCGCTAGAATTATACTGGGCATTGCGTTATTCCTTATTGTTAGCCTATTATGTATTTATGCTTTTATTCAAGTAAGGAAGCCACAAATACTTGCATCAATAAACGAAAATTTACAAACCTATATCAATGGTGAGATTCATGTAGAAAATATTGGTTTTACATTTTTTCACGATTTTCCAAAAGCTAGTTTAAAGTTGGAAGGCCTATATTTAAGAGGCCCAAAATATGCACTATACGGTAAAGATTTCTTAAAAATTGAAACCCTCTTCATGAGTGTAAGTCCTTCTAGTATCTTCTCTAAAAATATTCATTTTAAAGAATTGAGTTTAGTGAATGCGGAAGTATTTATTTTTAAAACTAAGGATGGTTTTACCAATTTGGAAGTATTTAAACATCATAAACAAGATAGCGCAGCAACAAAAAACACTGACGCATCAAAGCCAATTTCCCTTCATTTAGAAAAATTGAACATTAGCAATACCAGAATATTCTTTTTGGATTCTTTAAAGGAAAAATATTTTGGATTAGAATTGGTAGATACGCAAAATAAAATCATAGGCAAAGATTCTAGTTACCAAATAAATTTAAAAGGAAAAGTAGATTTTATAGGCTTAACTTTTAATGCACAAAAAGGAACGTTTTTAAAAAATAAATCTACTGATTTGGATTTACACTTAAGCTACTTAACCAAACAAAAAACCTTGGTTGTAAATCCTTCTAAACTTGCACTAAAAACTGGGGAAATAAATATTAAAGGCGCTTTCATTTTTAATAAGCCACTTGCCTACCAATTAAATATTAAAACAGATTCAATAGAAATAGCAGAGGGCCTTTCTACCTTAGCCGACACGGTTCAATACAAACTAAAAAAGATTGGCGCTTATGGCTACGCAGCTGCAAATGTTGAGATAAAAGGTATTGCGCAACCAGGCATTCCTCCCCATATAAGAATTGACTTTAGCACAAAAAATGCGGCAGCAAAACTTTTCGGAAAACAACATTTAGACCAACTATTTGTGAAGGGATATTACCTAAATCACATCCCAAATACGGTATTTAAGGGTAGAGAATATTCTAGTGTAAAGATTGATACACTGCAAGCCTTATCAGATGGCATCCCAATTCATGGAAGGGTTAGCATGTTCAATATGGCAGACCCAGATTTAGAAGTGGATGTAATCATAAATGGAAATTTGTTAGGATTAAACGCACAATTAGACTCTACTAAAATGAAGGTTTTAAGTGGAGTAATAGAAGGTAAAGTTTATTATAAGGGCAAGCTTCATGAATACGAAAATGAAAGGTTAATGAAGCTTAGAGGCGCTTTATCGGGCTATGTAAAGGTTAATAATGGAAAATTGTATTTGGTAAAGAAAGACCTAACTTTAAAAGGAATTGTTTGTTATTTAACTTTTGATAAAGAGCAAGTAAATATTCATAAAATTGGGATTGGCATAGATAAGGATAAACTTAATTTAAAAGGCATGATGTTAGGTTATATTCCATTTTTTACGCAACCTGATCCAAAATCTAAGTTGTCTTTAAATATTGAAAGTGACCATATTCATTTGGAACATTTCTTTAAGAAAAATCAGCGTAAAGATAAAAAGCAGAAGAAAAAGGCTTTAGGTAAAACACTTCAAGCTATTACCAATTTGGAAGAAAAAATGGATATTGATATACACCTTAGAGCAAAAAATGTTACCAAAGGAGGATTTAAGGCAAAAGATTTAAAAGCAGATTTATACTTAAAAAATAACAGTATTCAATTAAAATCTGTAAGTATGAATTTTGCAGGAGGAAGCTATATCCTAAAAGGAAAAATGGATAAGGTAAGCGCTGATTGGAGTCCGATAGATATTACCGCTACTATGAAAGGAGTTAGGATAAATGAAATTATGAAAGCCTTTAACAACTTTGGTCTAAAAGGCATCACACATGAAAATATTTCTGGGATTTTTGGCATGCAGGTAAATGTTAAAGGTATGATAGATGAAAGAGGTGGTTTTATGAATAACTACCTCCAATCGGATATTAGGTTAAGTATAAAAAACGGACAACTCATAAACTTTGAACCCATTATGCATATAGGAGAAAATGTATATAGAAATAAAGATTTAACGCATGTAAATTTTGCCGAAATCATAGGTAGAATTACCACAAAAGGCAGCGAATCTGAAGTGGAGAAAATGGAGATTAGCACTAATTTAATACGCATGTTTGTAGAAGGGCACCATTCTACTGTTGGCTTAAGCACCTTTATGGTTCAGGTTCCACTCCTAAGTTTAACCGAAAAGAATAATGGTATTAAGCCAGAAAATATTGGTGTAGACGCCAAAAAAGGATTAAGTGTGTTTTTAAAACTAGAAGCCAATAAAGGCGAAAAGTTTAAAGTGAGTTACATTCCTTTTCCTAAGAAAAAAAAATAGGTTAAATCTCAAAATACCTTGCTTCAACCTTATTAGCTTCACACATTATTTTAACACGTTCTATTTGGGTATCGGTTAAAAAAACCTGACCAAACTTGCCCTCCCCTATCCAAGCAAATAATTTAGCCAAACGGTATTGGTCTAATTTCTCGAAAATATCATCCAGTAAAAGTAAAGGTTTAGTATTTTTCAGGGTTGCTAAGTAATCAAACTGGGCTAATTTTAGGGCAATGAGAAAACTTTTTTGCTGCCCTTGTGAACCAAATTTTTTAAGCGGATTGCCATCCATAGTAAAGATTAAATCATCTCTATGTGCGCCTCTTGTAGTACGTAAAAGATCAAGGTCAGCCGATTCTGTTTGATCCAACAGCACATCAAAGGGAACTCGGGCAAGTTCTGATTCATACTTAACTTTAGCTTGCTCATTATCTCCAGAAAGCCAAGCATAATGCTGCAAAAAAAGCGGTTCCATTTTTTCTACAAATTGGCTTCTCTTGCTAAAAAGGTAATTACCAGAAGCCACCAATTGCTGGTTAAATGATTCTAATAAATCTCTGTTGAAACCGCCATTAAAATGGAAGTCCTTTAGCAATTTATTGCGTTGATCCAAAATACGGTTATACTGAATTAATTCGCGCAAATACATAGCATCGCATTGTGAGATAACCTGATCCATAAATTTACGCCGCTCTTCCGAACCCTCTTGAATTAGGGCAACATCGCCAGGGGCTATCATTACCAACGGAACAGAACCTATATGTTCTGAGAACTTGGTAACCTCATTGCCATTTAACAATAAGGTTTTTCCGTAGCCCTTTTGGAATACGATTCTAATTTTCTCTTCGTGGTTGGCTTGGTTCAAGACGCTTTCTACTACAAAGAAGTTACCACCAAAAAAAGCATTTTGTTGATCTACCGCATTGAAATAACTTTTGGTAAAAGCTAAATAATGAATGGCATCTAAAATATTGGTTTTACCAGCCCCATTCTTACCTGTAAAGCAATTGAGACCCAGGCCAAATTCTAGCTGCAGTGACTCATAATTTTTAAATTGCTGTAAAAGCAGGGATGCTAAATGCATAGAAGAAATCTATATAAAAACATTTTAAAATTGTTTTCTGATACTTGTACCTTGCCTCTGCTTGATTTACAAGCTACACTCTAACACCAAACAAATAGCCAACCAAAGCAGATAAGCCCATGGCAATAGTACCCCAAATTGCAATTCGCATCACTGCTTTTGGCATGTTAGATCCACCTGTTTTTGCAGCTATCATGCCAAGAATAATTAGAAACACAATGGTAAAACCATACAACCAGTATTCTGTGGTCTTCACAGGTGCAAAAAGCACTACTAAGAGCGGCAAAAAGCCACCACCTGTGAAGGCGGCACCAGAAGCTATTGCAGCCTGTATAGGATTTGCTTTGCTAATTTCATTGATACCTAATTCATCTCTAATGTGCGCGCCTAAGGCATCATTTTGTGTAAACTCGATAGCCACTTGCATGGCAGTTTCTTTTTTGAGACCGCGTTTTTCATAAATTTGTGCCAATAGATTTAACTCTTCCTCTGGCATTTCTGCAAGCTCCTGCTTCTCTCTTTCAATGTCGGCCATTTCTGTGTCTGTTTGAGAGCTAACAGAAACATATTCTCCAGCAGCCATTGACAATGCGCCAGCAACCAGCCCAGCAACGGCAGCCAACACCGTAGGTTCTTTTGAGGTACTTGCAGCAGCAACTCCAATAGCAAGACTAGAAATAGATATAATACCATCATTAGCACCTAATACAGCGGCCCTCAACCAATTGCTTCGGTGTATATAATGACTATCTAAATAGTTATCTAATGTTTTTTGATTTTCGACTTTCTCTGAAAGATTAGTATTCATAATAACATAACGCTTACACAAGATTACAATAAAAAAACATTAAATTTATTAAGTATTACAACCATTTTATGAAAAATGACAAGCGTTAAAATTGATTAATATTTAACTTAACATGCCCGACATTAAATCTTTAAATTCGAATCCTTTATTCAGATTTTGGCGACTCAATTGCGAGAACTCAGCTAATCCATGAAGCACAAGTTCCATCAAAATTACTTTCTCAGTTTCTTTCTCTTTAGGGTATTTCTCTTTTACCAACTCTCCTAGACCTTCTACTGTAAGTAAGGCTTGCTGGTAGGGCAAATCGCCCAACATACTTTTTGCTTCAATGGTATAACCGTCATTGAACCAATTTAAAATAGTTGCGTATGGATTGACCTGTTTAGATTTTTTTGCACGTTCTGGGTTAGGAAACTTCTCTTCAAACATGGTTCTTATGGCTTTTCCAATAAGCATCTGTGCCACTTGATTTGCGCCTTCTAATTCGCCTTCATAAACCAATTCTACTTTGCCAGTTATACTTGGTAACACCGCAAACAAATCGCTAATTCTTGCTTTGGTATGCTTCTCCCCTGCCAATAACATACGGCGCTCTGCAGCACTATATAAATTTTCTAAGGCACTAATAGTTAACCTGGCAGATACCCCACTCTTTTGATCTACCAAATCGCTTTGCCTAGCTTCCATTGCAATATGCTCTATTAAATCTAGCAAAATTGGACTCACCTCAATATTAGCTTTTTGGTTATCTTTTATGTGCGCTTCCTGACTCGTTATATTTCTTGCCAGAGCAATGGTTTTAGGATAATGCGTAAGAATTTGGCTGTCTAT
>JBIKKC010000025.1:0-17256 GCA_044360615.1 Bacteroidia bacterium
ACAAACTACATACTATTTGCGAAAGTGGGAATTGTCCAAACATGGGCGAATGTTGGGGTGCTGGTACAGCCACCTTCATGATTCTTGGAAATACTTGCACCAGAAGTTGCTCTTTTTGCGCGGTTGCTACAGGCAGAGCGCATGAGTATGACTTAGATGAACCTCGCCGTGTTGCCGAGGCCGTTAAGCTTATGCGTGTGAAGCATGCCGTAATTACTTCGGTTAATAGAGATGAATTACCAGATAAAGGAGCTAAAGTTTGGGCAGATACCATCCGCTTAATAAAACAAGAAAGCCCTGGCACAACCATGGAAACACTTATCCCAGATTTTATGACGCACTGGGATTTATTGTACCAAGTAATTGATGAAAAACCTGAAGTGGTTTCTCATAATATGGAAACGGTAAAAAGACTATATAGAAGAGTGCGCCCGCAAGCCAAATACGAAAGAAGTTTAGAGCAGATTCAACTTACTAAAAATCGTGGACGAAGAACTAAGAGCGGAGTTATGCTAGGTTTAGGTGAAACAGAAACAGAAGTCTTAGAGGTAATGCAAGATTTGGTAAACCATGGGTGCGATGTTATTACCCTTGGTCAATATTTACAACCCACCAAAATGCACTTAAATGTAGAAGAATTTATAACACCTGAGCAGTTTGCCTATTATAAAACTGCGGGAATGGAAATGGGCTTTAAATATGTAGAAAGTGGGGCTTTGGTTCGCTCAAGCTATCATGCAGAAAAACATGTTTAATGGCATCGTATTAAAATAAAAAAAGCCCTGAAAGTGAAACTTTCAGGGCTTTTTGTTTTATAACTTAGTGTTGGTGATCGCCATGATCGTGACCATCTTCACCGTGTTCATGTCCATCGGCATGCTCGTGTTTTTCTTCACGCATTTTTAAGCAATGTTCCTTTTGCTCAGGAGTGCATTGCATGCTATCACAATAAGCAGCGCACTCTTCTTTTGTCATGCTCATGCACTTATCCATATCGCAAGAACCCATATCCATGCCTGGTGCACAGCATTCTGTTTTTTGTCCGTGCATCATACCTTCTGCATTGCCTTTGGTGTTACCACCATTTACTGCAATGTAAGGGGCAATTACAAGAGATACTATCGACATTAATTTGATAAGGATATTCATTGATGGTCCTGAAGTATCTTTAAATGGATCTCCCACAGTATCTCCCGTTACAGAAGCTTTATGTGGTTCAGATTTTTTATAGAACATTTCACCATTAATCATTACTCCTTTTTCAAAAGATTTTTTAGCATTATCCCAAGCACCACCTGCATTAGATTGGAAAATTCCCATCAATACACCCGATACAGTTACACCTGCTAATAAACCACCTAATACCTCTGGTCCAAAAATGAAACCAACTAATACTGGCGTAATTAAAGCAATAGCACCTGGTAACATCATTTCACGAATAGAAGCCTTGGTAGAAATTGCCACACATTTTTCATATTCTGGTTTGGCTTTGTATTCCATAATTCCAGGAATTTCGCGGAATTGTCTGCGCACTTCTTGCACCATATCCATAGCTGCTTTACCAACCGCTTGAATACACAAGGCAGAGAAAATAAATGGAATCATTCCACCTACAAATAATCCGGCTAATACGTTTGCTTTATAAATATCAATGGCATCAATACCTGCTATCCCAACAAAGGCTGCAAATAAAGCCAAAGAGGTTAAAGCAGCAGAAGCAATGGCAAATCCTTTACCAGTTGCAGCAGTAGTGTTACCTACAGCATCTAAATTATCTGTACGTTCGCGCACTTCTGGCGGTAACTGACTCATTTCTGCGATACCACCAGCATTATCTGCAATTGGCCCAAATGCATCAATGGCTAATTGCATAGCAGTGGTTGCCATCATACCTGCAGCAGCAATAGCTACACCATATAAACCTGCAAAATAGTAAGAAGCCATAATACCACCTGCTAAAGTTAAAATAGGAATAACAGTAGATTTCATACCTACAGATAATCCGCCAATAATATTAGTAGCATGGCCAGTAGAAGATTGTTGTATGATAGATAAAACTGGTGCTTTACCCATTGCAGTGTAATATTCTGTTACAATACTCATAATAGCACCAACTACTGTTCCAACAATAATAGCATAGAATACATTTAGTTTAGAAAACTCATATCCACGTAGGTTTAAAGTATCTGGTAACATCATGTCTACTACAAAATAAGAAGCTACTACTGTTAATAGCATAGACGACCAATTTCCTAGGTTCAAGGCATTTTGAACATTAGATTTCTCATCTTTAATAGTAACAAACCATGTTCCTACTATAGAAAATATAATTCCTAATCCACAAATTACCATTGGTAATAGGATAGGAGACATACCATCAAAATTATCGTTTACTTTAATTTCTTGACCCAATACCATGGTAGCAAGGATAGTGGCAACATACGAACCAAATAAATCGGCTCCCATACCAGCAACATCCCCAACGTTATCGCCAACGTTATCTGCAATAGTTGCAGGGTTACGCACATCATCTTCAGGAATACCTGCTTCTACTTTACCTACTAAGTCGGCACCAACATCTGCAGCTTTAGTATAAATACCGCCGCCCACACGTGCAAACAAGGCAATAGATTCTGCTCCTAAAGAGAAGCCAGTTAAAACTTCAATAGAAGTTAAAACAGTGTTTTCTCCTAAATCTGCAAAAATGGAAAGGAAAACAATAAATAAACCACCTAAACCTAAAACGGCTAAGCCAGCAACTCCAAGTCCCATTACGGTTCCTCCAGTAAAGGAAACTTTTAAAGCTTGCTTTAGGCTAGTTCTTGCAGCTTGCGTAGTTCTTACATTCGCTTTAGTAGCCACTTTCATTCCAATATAACCAGCAGTTGCCGAGAATACTGCGCCTATGATAAAGGCGATAGAAATAATCCAGCTAGAGTGGATTGGTTTTCCATTAATTTCGTGAATGGTACCAGAATAAGCAAGTAATGCTGCGGCAAACGCAACAAATATGCCTAGTACTTTCCATTCAGCTTTTAAAAAGGCCATTGCACCATCGGCAATGTAGCCAGCCAGTTCTTGCATCTTAGCATCGCCAGCATCTTGCTTAGAAACCCAAGCACTTTTAATGGCCATAACAATTAGGCCAACCACCCCAAGGGCAGGAACGAGGTAAATCAATTCACTCATAATTTTTCTTATAAATGGTATTTCTGTTAGGGTGGCAAAAATAGGGATATCAGCCGATTTTGTGCAATTAAATTGGTTTTTTACAAGTTCCTTAGTTTTCAGGTGTTTAAGTTATTTTTTTACTTGCATGGAAACCAATAGCCATGAAATTCTTTCGTTTATTTAACCTGTTTTTGCTGCTTTTGCCATATTATGGTATTTCCCAATTAGCTCTGCCAAGCCCCGATATGCATAATTTAGGGTTAGCCAATTCTAGCCTTTTGCACCAAGGGGCATTTGCTTTTTATTCTAACCCTGCTTCCCTTAACACCAATAGTTTAATGAGTTGCATGCAACGCGCTTATGCTTCAGACCTAAGTGTTACCCAAAATGCGTTGGCTATTCAATTGCCCTATACTTGGAATCCAAGTTTTGCCTTGCAGAGTTTTGGCAATCACCTTTACAGAGCCAATAGTGTAAGTGCCTCTGCTGCCATTGCATTAAATACTAACTTTTCAATAGGTACCTTATTGCAATTACAAGCGCTTCCCTTAGAACTTGGCAATTACCATTATCAACTTGGGGCAAAGGCAGGTTTAAACTGGCATGTTTCGAATGTTTTAGGTGTTGGATTGGTTATTCAAAATCCAAGTTTAGCCTCACAAGCCATGCAATTTGGGATGCAATACCAGCCTATAAAAAACTTCACTATTACTTATGCTTCTCAGGTAAATCATAGCTTTGGCCATACCAAACAATTAGGATTTAGCTATACTATTAAGGAGAAAGTTGTGGCCATGACAGGCGTGCGTTTCCATCCTTTTTTGAGTAGTGCTGGCTTTCAATTTCCTTATCAAAAATGGCAGTTTCAATTTAGCTCCCAATTTGCAGAACAGTTAGGATTTTCGAGTGCCATAGGTTTAAGTTATGCTTGGAAAAAGTAATTTAATTCTGCTAGGTTTCCTTATCTTTAGCCTATGTTTTAGCGCAACTCAATTGTTGGCTCAAACCGATAACACCCTTAGTTTTGATTTGCAATGGTTAATAGAAAGGCAGGCCGAATTGGAGGGAGAAAACTTTGACCTCGAAACCTACAAATTGATGTTAGACAATTTAAAAAGAACGCCTCTGCCTATTAATAAAATTGGTTTTGAAAATTTAGATCAATTGCCCTTTTTGCAAGAAGCAGAGAAACTCGCCATCTGGAACCATCTGCAACAATATGGCAAGTTAAATTCAATTTTCGAACTTCAAGCCATACAAGGGATTACCCTTCCTATGGCTCAGATATTGTCGAATTTTGTGAGTGTAAGTGAGCCAGAATTGTTAAGCGAACCTTTCTCCCATTGGCTTAAAAAAGGAAAACAAGAGCTTATACTGCAAGCCGAAATGCCTTGGCAAAAGGCAAAAGCCTATCAATTATCTGATGGCCAAAAATATTATTTAGGAGATAGAAGCAGAACCGTAATGCGGTATAGATTTAGTTACAAAAACAGGCTTTATGCTGGTTTTAGTACAGAGAAAGATGCTGGAGAAGCATATGGGAAGGCTAGTTTTTTAAGCATGCATTTGTGTTACAATGGAAATGGCTTAATCCGTAATATTTCTCTTGGCGACTTCCAGGCCTCCTTCGGAAAAGGTCTTACCTTAGCCAGCAGAGCACCTATGGGCAAAGGTTCTCAGGTGTTTCAAACCCGCGCAAGATTAGCTGGATTAATGCCATTTAGATCGGTAACAGAATATGGTTTTTTACGCGGTATTGGTGTTTCTTTAGGAAAGGGCAAGTTCAATCTATCGGCATTAGCTTCCTCGTTGCCCATAACCACAGGTTTACACCGCACCCTTGCAGCCTATCAAAAAAAGTTAGCACTACGGCAAGAGTTGTTGGGTCTAAATTTATCCTATTCTCAACGTAATTATACGCTGGGATTTTTGGTTCAAGGCAATAGAAAAAGCAATACTTATGCATCTGGTATTCCTTTAAACAAGTTCTTTGGTGGCTATGGCGCGGGCATCATCAAAAATTGGCAATGGAGCGCAGAACTTAGCAAAGGTTTGAACCAAAACTATAGTTTCATAGCCGAAATTATTAGACCGCTGCACAGCAAATTAGATTGGCTGGTTTTGTTTCGCTCCTATCCCGGTTTGAACCAAAACGCTTATGCTGCAGGCTGGAGTGAATTCTTTGGTACCAGCAATGAACAAGGCATTTATACAGCTTTTATTCTTAGACCTTCCAAGAAAATTCAAATGAGTTTTTACCAAGATGTTTTTTGGGCTCCTCAGGCTAGGTTTCAAAAAATATTAGGTGGCCAAGGACAAGAATGGCTGTTTGATATGCAATATAAATTCTCTAAAACCCTCATGGCTGAAGTAAGATATAGGCACCGAAATGCGCAACTCGACCATAAATTGGAAAGTAATTTGTTGAACCAAAGTACAACCTATAAGCAGCAAGTACGACTCCAATTAAGTTGGCAGAGCACAGAGAAAGTGTTGTTTAGATTGCGGTACGAAGAAGTAAATTGGAACAATTTAGCCAACGGCAGCGCGGCTTTTGTGGAAGGCGTTTGGACAAGTAAAGCCAATAAAATAACGCTAAGCGGCAGGTATACCCAATTTTTTAGCGAACATGAAGAAACAAGAATTTATGCCATAGAACGGGATGTGCCTTTGCAGTATAGTTTAAATTCCTTTTCGGGATTGGGTTCAAACACCTACCTGCTTTTAAGGTATATAGTAAAAAAAGGCTTGGATGTTCATTTTAAAATAGGGCATTTGGTTCAAACCGATGGCAGCAGGCCTGGCAGCGCTTGGGACGAAATTGAGGAAAGCCAATTGACCGAATTTAGGCTACAAATTAGGTATTTGTGGTAAAAACCTTACACAAAGGTTTATAACTCCTCCTTGTGATTCCTTTTTAAACACTTATTTTCGCAGCATAATTAAGATTTAACATGGATTTGTTTGAAAAACTAAAAACGAAAGTTGGCCCTTTAGGTCAGTATGCCGATGATGCTTATGGTTACTACATGTTTCCTAAATTGGAAGGTGAAATAGGGCCAATGATGAATTTCCGTGGACAGGAAATGCTAAATTGGAGTTTGAATAATTATTTAGGTTTGGCTAACCACCCAGAAGTAAGAGAAGCTGATGCAAATGCCACAGCTCATTTTGGTTTGGCCTATCCAATGGGTGCCCGCATGATGAGCGGAAACTCTACCTACCACGAACAATTAGATAAAGAATTAGCTGCTTTTGAAAGTAAAGAAGATGCTGTTTTGCTTAACTACGGTTATCAAGGTATGGTAAGTACCATTGATGCTTTAGTAGACAGACATGATGTGATTGTTTACGATGCTGAGAGTCATGCTTGTATTGTAGATGGCGTTAGGTTACACATGGGAAAACGCTTTGTGTATGAACACAACAATTTAGAAAGCTTAGAAAAACAATTACAGCGTGCCACAAGAATAATAGGAGAAACAGGTGGTTCTATTTTGGTGATAACAGAAGGTGTTTTTGGTATGACAGGCGCTCAAGGTAAGCTGAAAGAGATTGTTGCCTTAAAGCAGAAATACAGTTTCCGTTTATTTGTAGATGATGCGCATGGTTTTGGAACTTTAGGCAAAACAGGTGCTGGTGCTGGTGAGGAGCAAGGTTGCCAAGATGGTATTGACATTTACTTTGGAACCTTTGCAAAATCTATGGCGCTAATTGGAGGCTTTATTGCTTCAAATAAAGAGGTGGTGAAATTCTTACGTTACAATTTGCGTTCTCAGATTTATGCCAAGTCTGTTCCTATGCCAATTGTGGTGGGCGCTTTAAAGCGTTTAGATTTAATCCGTAAGCATCCAGAATACAAAGAAAACTTATGGAAAATTGTAAATGCTTTGCAAAGTGGTTTAAAAGCACAAGGTTTTGATTTAGGTAGAACAACAAGTTGTGTAACTCCTGTAATTATGCATGGAAGCGTAGCCGAGTCTACAGCGGTAGTGCATGATTTGCGCGAGAACTATAAAATTTTCTGCTCAGTGGTAGTATATCCTGTAATTCCTAAAGGAATGATTTTACTTCGTTTAATTCCTACTGCCGTGCATACCTTAGCGCAAGTAGATAGAACCATTAAAGCCTTTACCGAAATAAGACAAAAGCTGAATGATGGTGCTTATAAACTTGACAAGGTAATTGATATGGCAGAAACAATTTAAGCGAAGCCATTTACGGTACAATAATTGATAAAATAAATAGTTTAATAAACTAATATGAAAGTAAAACTAATGGTAGCTGTGTTAGCGGTTTTTGTTATAACAGCATTTAAGGCAGACAATGCCGAGGTTAACTGGCTAGATTTTAACAAGGGCTATGAGTTAGCCAAGAAGAAAAATAAAATTATGCTGGTTGATGTGTATACAGATTGGTGCGGTTGGTGCAAGCGTATGGATAAAGATGCTTATGCAAAACCAAATATTGCAGCTACCATCAACGATGATTTTGTGGCTGTTAAATTCAATCCAGAAATTACCAATGTTTCATATGTGTTTGAAGGTAAAACTTATACCGGGGAGCAATTGGCTGGGGTAATTAGTAACTACCAAATTAGTGGTTATCCTACAACTATTTTTATTTATCCTAAAACAAAGAAATCTGAAGTAGTAGTTGGCTATAAAAATGCCGAACAAATGGCTCCTATTTTAGCCGATATGAAAAAGAAGTACTATGGTAAATAATACCATTTGATACCATTAAAAAAGGCGCCCTTGGGCGCCTTTTTTATTAAGGAATTATTCTAAATCGTATTGCTTTATCTTACGATACAAGGTACGTTCAGAAATACCTAGCTCTTGGGCAGCTTTCTTGCGTTTGCCATTGTGCTTTTTAAGTGATTTACGAATCAATTCAATTTCTTTATCTTCTAAACTTAAAGATTCTGGCTCACTTTGCGCTTCTGTTATATCTATATACTGCGGGTTAGGTGGCGTTACAGGTGCTGCTTGATTTACAATAGGAACATAGCCCGTTTGGGCTTGCATATTTTGAGGCTCCTCTCTAGAAAATGCATTTTTAAAATTATTGGCATGCTCTGCACTTGTCATTGGTGTGCCGCCTTGCATCATGTCAAAAACAATCGATTTTAAATCACTTAAATCTTTCCTTAAATCATACAAAACTTTGTAAAAGATATCGCGTTCGCTAAATTGTTCTGGACTATTATTTCCGCCGATAAAGATGGGTAAACCTGGCTTTTCTGGTGGCAAAACGCGCGCAAGTTCTTTACCATTTACTATCTTGTCTTCATCTAAAACCGATAATTGTTCGGCAATATTTTTTAATTGTCTAATGTTGCCAGGCCATCCATAATTTACTAGTATTTGTAAGGCATCTGGCTCAAGAGTTACTGGTTTACTTTTATATTTTTCGGAAAAATCTACACTAAATTTTCTGAATAGTAAATGAATATCCTCCTTTCTTTCCCTTAAAGGTGGCACTTTAATAGGTACTGTAGATAAACGATAGTAAAGGTCTTCTCTAAACTTACCCTGATTTGCAAATTCTAATAAATCGCGGTTAGTTGCTGCAACAATGCGCACATCCGTTTTTTGAGTTTTGCTTGAACCAACTTTAATAAACTCTCCGCTTTCTAAAATTCTTAATAATCTACTTTGAGTTTCCAATGGAAGCTCGCCAATTTCATCTAAAAATATGGTTCCACCACTTACGGTTTCAAAATAACCTTTACGGGTATCATGCGCGCCTGTAAAAGAACCTTTTTCATGGCCAAATAATTCGCTATCAATTGTGCCTTCTGGTATGGCACCGCAATTAACAGCTATAAAGGGGCCATGCTTGCGGTTGCTTAGGGCATGAATAATTTTTGAAAAGGCTTCTTTACCAACGCCACTCTCACCATTAATTAAAACAGTTATATCTGTTGCGGCAACTTTTACCGCTGTTTCTAATGCTATATTTAATAAGGGAGACGAGCCAATAATTTCGAAGCGTTGTTTAATATCTTGAATATTCATGTTAATATAATTCTCTTTTGTAAATAATAGGTAATCCTAGCAAGCCTCTTCTAATATCATATTTAATGCCATTAAAAAAATTAGGCTGTGTTACTGGCATTTTGTCAAATTTTTCAAATGTTCTCGCTTTTGGGAATTGGTCTAGAAACTGGTCGCGTAGCACAAACGTTATAGGATTGCTTTGCTCTCTTTGGGTAATGCTTTCTTGAAGGTAATACGTTATGATTTCGTGTTTCGAAACAACAGCGCTATGAGGTATATAAGATAGGTTGTTTATTAAAACAAGAAGGGTTATTAATCCAGGCGCGTAGCCAAATATTGCATTTAATAATAGTATCCAATATTTATTAAAAATACCATGTTCTTTTAAATAGCTATAGAAAATGATACTTAAAAAAACACCACTCAAAAGGGTAAAGGTAAATAACTGAATTGGGTCAATTAAAACACTTTCTAACAAAAAGAATAAACAAATAGGGCTAAAGACAACGCTAAAAAAAGTAACGTTATACAACCAATGCCAATTCTTATATTTATAGTTAACAACTATTCTTTTTGGCAACGGTTCAATAAGTTTTAATTTGTTAAAATCATCTCGCTCATACACATAGTCGTTATTGGTGTTAACGGGATTTTGGTTCAATAATAAACACAAATGTGCATAGGTGGCAGGTAAATCTGAAGCCAATAAATTTGGAACATCAAAGAATAACTCAATGCATTGCGAAAAAACATAATTTAAATCTTCTGCCTTTTCATTAAATCTTTCGTAATCGCTATCCTCGCTTTTAAGGGCACACTCGCGTTTAATAATATCAAACCAATTATCGAGGTAGGAGCCAAAATGTAAATCGTAGTGAGAACCATTGTACACGGTTCTTAATAAGGCTAAGGCATATTGCGCCAAACTCACACTTCTGCCTTTTTTAGGATGCAAATGGTCAAAGGCAAAGTCGTGCCAGCTTAAGGCTATAATCTTAGAATTATAAGTTGAGCCAGTTACTGTTTCTCCTGTTTTTTGAATAAAGAAAGCCTCTGGATGCAGGTGAATATAGTCGTAACCATAAAGCCAAAATTCTTTCAAACCAAAAGTAAGTTGAACCAAGTTTGCAACCACCAATATCTTTATTTCTTCGGTAACTTCTAAGCCACTTTTGCCAATAATTTCTACATTATTTAAAATAGAATATAGCCTTTTTACGAAGCGCTTTTTCCCCGTTTCGCTAAGGTCTCTGTAGTACAAATGATACTTTTGCAGAAAACCATCCCAGGTGTTAAAAAATGCTTCGCTTGGCATAAGGCTAAGGCTTATCTACCCTTTCAATAACTCTTCCCCACAAACTGGTTTGGGTATGTCTTTCAATCAATACTTTTACGTATTCCCCTTTTTTCAAATCTTCTTTCGGGAAAATTACCACTGTGTTTTGGTCGTTTCTACCTCTTAATTCTTGATCCGACTTTTTACTTAAGCCTTCAATCAAAACTGTATGCACTTTCCCAATTTCGGCCTCGTTAAGTTTTTTACTTATGCGATGTTGCACTTCAATGATTTCTTGTAATCTCCTTTTCTTAACTTCTGCCGGTATATCATCTGCATACCTGCGCGCAGCCAAGGTGCCTGGGCGTTCGCTGTATTGATACATAAAGGCAAAATTGAATTGGGCATATTCAAACATTTCCAAGGTGTCTTTATGCTCTTCTTCTGTTTCGGTGCAAAAGCCTGCAATGGCATCGGTAGATAAACCGCAATTGGGTATGATTTCTCTAATTCTATCCACTCTTTTCTTAAGCCATTCTTTGTCGTAAGTGCGGTTCATTAAATTGAGAACCCTAGAGTTTCCGCTTTGAATAGGATAATGAATATAATTACAAATATTGTCATACTTTTTTATGGTAAACAACACTTCATCGGTTATGTCTTTAGGGTGCGAACTGCAAAAACGTATTCTTAAATCTGGGGCAATGTGAGCCACTTTTTCTAACAATTGTGCAAAGTTGCAGCTTATATTACCAGCTTCATCTTCTTCTTTGTAAGAATCAACATTCTGACCCAATAAGGTAACTTCTTTGTAACCTTGCTTATATAAATCTATAGCCTCATGAACAATGGATGCCGAAGGTCTGCTTCTTTCTCTACCACGTGTAAAAGGCACTACACAAAAGGTGCACATATTATCGCAACCCCGCATGATGCTAATAAATGCATTTATGCCATTAGAACTTAATCTTACAGGCGTAATTTCTGCGTAAGTTTCTTCTCTAGATAAAAGTACATTTACCGCTTTGTGCCCCTCTTCTACTTGGGTAATTAATTGAGGAATATCTCTGTAGGCATCTGGCCCCACTACGATATCTATAATTTGTTCCTTCTCTAAAAATTGTGTCTTTAGGCGTTCTGCCATGCATCCTAAAACGCCAACAATTAAGCCTGGATTTGTTCTTTTGTAATGCTTAATTTCTTTCAATCTTCCCCAAACGTGCGCCTCCGCATTGTCTCTAATAGAGCAGGTATTCACAAAAACTACATCAGCTTCTTTAATGTCTTGGGTGGTTTTAAAACCTTTATCGGCCATAATGGAAGCTACTACTTCACTATCCGCTAAATTCATAGCGCAGCCATAAGTTTCAATATATAAGTTCCTTGTGGCGTTTTCTACCACATTTTCTCCAACTACTCCTCGCATGTTTTATTTTTTGGCTAGCAAATATAATTAATTTTCTGCCAGAGTGGCAGATTTAATCGTTAAATTATTATCTTAGTTATTGTATTTATTCATTCATAAAAATTTTGATTTGGTTATCAATGGTCTAATTTTGGCAAAATGAAAATACTTGTAACAGGAAGTAATGGGTTATTGGGTCAGAAATTAATAGACTATTACAGAGCCCAAAGCCAACATGAACTTATTGCAACTGCGCGCGGGGAAGATCGTTATCCAAATCAAAAAGGATACGTTTACCATAGTTTAGATATTTCGGATGAAGGAGCAGTAATGCATGTGATTGCCAAGCATCAACCACAAGTAGTTATTAATACAGCTGCTATGACCAATGTAGATGCTTGCGAAAGTGATAAAGAGGGCTGCGACCAATTAAATGTGCATGCGGTTCAATACCTAATCAATGCTTGCAACGCACATGGGGTGCATCTTATTCATTTGTCTACCGATTTTATTTTTAATGGAACGCATGGGCCAGTAACTGAAGAAGAAACCCCAGAACCTTTAAGCTATTATGGTCATTCTAAATGGAAGGCCGAGCAACTAGTTATGCAACAAGCAAACAGTTGGGCTGTAGCCAGAACTGTTTTGGTGTACGGAATAGTAAGTGATATGAGCAGAAGTAACATTGTGCTTTGGGCAAAAGGTGCTTTGGAAAGCGGAAAAACCATAAATGTGGTATGCGACCAATTTAGAACGCCCACACTAGCAGAAGATCTAGCATCTGGTTGTGCACTCATAGCTGATAAAAAAGCCCAAGGCATTTTCAATATTAGTGGTAGAGATTACATGAGTGTTTTTGATTTGGTGTATAAAGTGGCCACTTATTGGAAGCTGGATAAATCTTTGTTAAACATGAGCACCAGTGAAGGTATTAAACAACCCGCCAAACGCCCTCCCATTACTGGTTTTATTTTAGATAAAGCCATTAAAGAATTAGGATATAAGCCACATAGTTTTGAAGAAGGTTTAGCGGTTTTGGATCAACAATTAAAAGCACAAGCATGATGATATTATTGGAAGAGCCTGCCCCAGCAGGGTTTCTATTTTGGTTTATTACGGAGTTTTTCTTTGCTGCAATAGTAGTAGCATTGCTCTATTTCTTTATTATTAAGAATCCTAAAATTAATAAGCAAAATAGGCGAGAGGATGAAGCAGATTGAGCAATTCCTTAGCGCCTATTTTTACTTTAATACCCAAGAGCAAAAAGGGATAAGAGGCTTGTTGGTGCTCTTGTTTTTAGCAATTGGTATAAGAGTTGCTTTGGCTTGGTTTGAACCAAATCCTGTGCTAGATTTTAAACTAAGTGAGGTAGAAGTGGCTGCTGATGCTATGCTATACGAAGAGCAGAAAAACAATCAAAGTGCAAGCAAAAAATGGGTGAATTATCCAAGTTATAAGAAGAGAGACAGTAGTTCATTTTCGGCATCAAAATTTTCGCATCAGTTTCAAGCAAAAAAAGTTAGCATCTCTATTTTAGATATCAATACTGCTGATAGCGCTGCATGGGTGGCATTGACAGGTGTTGGGCCTACCTTGGCTTCCAGAATAATTCAGTTTAGAAATAAATTAGGCGCTTTTCACAATTTAAATCAGCTCACAGAAGTATATGGTTTTAAAGAAGACTTACTGTTTGATTTAAAAGAAAGAATCTCGCTTAAGGAAATTAATGGGTTTCAATTTAACTTGAACCAAGTAACGTATGAAGAGCTAAGTAAACATCCTTATTTTAAATACAAATTATCTAAAGCGATTGTTAATTATCGCCAACAGCATGGCAATTTTTCTACTTTGAGCGATTTAAGGCAGATTAAATTAGTAAATGATAGTATTTTCGAATTAATACTTCCTTACCTAAAACTTGAGTAAGTTTTCATTGTTACATTTAGAAACATTTAAATTATAATTGCCTCAATATTCATACAATATTTAAAATACATAATTAGTTTATGCTAAGTTTCGAACAAACTGAGAATCAAAAGATGATTGCGCAAATGGTGCGCGATTTTGCAGAAAAACATGTACGTCCAAATATTATGGAATGGGACGAAGCACAATATTTCCCTATTGAAATGTTTAGAGAAATGGGAAAATTGGGATTATTGGGTGTTTTGGTACCGGAAGAATATGGTGGTGCTGGCTTTGGTTATTTTGAATATGTTACAGCTATAGTAGAGTTATCTAAAGTATGTGGTTCGGTAGGTTTAAGTATGGCGGCGCACAATAGTTTGTGTACCGGACATATCATGTATTTTGGGAATGAAGAGCAAAAGAAAAAATGGCTTCCTAAATTAGCTACTGGCGAATGGATTGGCGCTTGGGGTTTAACAGAAGCCAATACAGGCAGTGATGCTATGCGCATGCAATGTGTTGCCAAAAAAGAGGGTAATCATTGGGTGTTAAATGGAACCAAGAATTGGATTACACATGGTATTACTGGTAATGTAGCTGTTGTGTTAGCCAGAACAGGAGATTTGTTAGATAGTAATGGTATTACAGCTTTTGTAGTAGAACGCGGAACACCAGGTTTTAAAGGTGGTAAGAAAGAAAATAAATTAGGCATGCGTGCCAGTGAAACTGCCGAATTAATTTTTGAAGATTGCAGAATACCAGAAGAAAATGTATTGGGTAATATTGGTGATGGGTTCAAACAAGCTATGAAAATATTAGACGGCGGTAGAATTTCTATTGCTGCCTTATCTTTAGGTATTGCAAAAGGTGCGTATGAAGCCGCTTTAAAATATTCTAAAGAGCGCCACCAGTTTGGACAACCTATTAGTAATTTCCAAGGAATATCTTTTAAGTTGGCAGATATGGCTACACAAATCGAAGCTTCTGAGTTATTGATTTTTCAAGCAGCCGATAGAAAGAACAAGCACCTAAGTGTAAATAAGGAAGGGGCTATGGCAAAATATTATGCAAGTGAAGTTGCAGTGAGAAATTCAACAGAAGCCGTTCAGATATTTGGAGGTTACGGCTATACCAAAGATTTTCCGGTTGAGAAGTTTTACCGCGATTCTAAATTATGTACCATAGGAGAGGGCACTAGCGAGATACAAAAGCTGGTAATTTCTCGTGCGGTACTTAAATGAAAATTTGCCATTTTTCTACTGTCCATTCCATTTGGGATACACGCGTATTTCAACGTGAATGTGTTTCTCTAGCCAAAAAGCACCAAGTAACACTCATTGCTATTGGCGAAAAATCTGGCCTTATTAAAGGGGTTAATGTTATTGGAATTAAAAAGCCCAACTTCTTTTTTAAAAGATTTACGCTAACTGCCTTCCATGTATTTAAGGAAGCCCTTTTTACAGATGCAGATATTTATCACATTCATGATGCCGAAATGATTCCCTATGGAATTGTGCTGGCTTTAAATGGAAAACAGGTGGTGTATGATATTCATGAAAACACCTATCACGATATCTTATTAAAACCTTGGGTCAAACCTTGGATCAAAAAAATAGCGGCCCTAGCTTATAATGTTTTGTTGCGGGTGGCTAAGCACTTTCTTTATTTTATAGTAGTAGTTGCGTCTCCACGTTTTTTAAACTCTTTTTTTGTTAAGGAGGAAGAGTGCAGTATCATTCAAAACTTTGCCGACATCCAGCAATTGGCTCCTTACCGCGTTTCTAACCGGGCTGCTTTACCGGGTAATCAACTTTTTTATATTGGCATGATTCGCGATATGTATTATGAGGTAGATTATTTATTAGCGGCCATGTGGGAGTTAAAGAAAAAAGGTATTAATACGCACCTGCACCTTATTGGTTATTTTGGCAATGGGGTAATTAATGGATTTGATCACTTACCCTATTGGGAAGAAATTAAACAAGATGTAACCTTTTATGGTAAGCTCTCTTTAGAAGAAGCTTATACAATTTCTAAGCAATGCAAAATTGGAGTTTGTTTAAAAGACCAACCCGAAGAAATGCTGGTGAGTCATGAGAGAAAGCTTTTTGAATATATGGCAGTGGGTTTACCTGCTATTTTCACCCATTCACATATTTATTCCGCATTGAACCAACAATGCAATATTGGGGTTACCGTAAACCTGAAAAGCGTTCACGAAATAGCCAAGGCAATAGAAGATTTATTGCTTTATCCCAATGAGTTAAATCAAAAAAGTGAACAGGGATTATATTGGTCTCAAAATCTCTACAATTGGGAAAAAGAATATGCAAAATTGGAAAATGTTTATCTTCATTTAAATCATTCCATTCGCATCAATTAACAGTTTACTAGCATAATCGCGCTGTGTTTCATTTTGAACCAAAAAGCGACTAAATTCCGCTTTTGGGGCGCCTATTGCGACATTGAATACTGCTATTTAAATGCTTTAATGTATTTTTTAAAGTATATTTAAAGCTATCTATCAAATAGATTTAAGGTAATTGATTACGTGCCATATTTTTATTGTGTCGTAATCTATAGCAACAAAACCCTTTACTCTATAAAAATAATATTTATGAAACAGATTTTACAAAAATCAACAAGAAGCTATAGAAGCCTTCTCTATTTGCTTCTATTTATCTTTTCAATTGGGCTAGCCACACAGCAGGTAAGTGGCCAAACGTTGGATCAATCATCTCCAACCAACGGAGATATGTACAATTTTACAAATGTAGCTTCTGGAACAACTGTTATCGGGCAATCATTTACTGCAGGTGTTTCTGGAGATTTGCATAGTATTGAATTGAGAACCAATGCTACCCACTCAGGCGTTAAAACCTATGATTTCACTCTTTACGATGGAGAGGGTACAGGTGGTACTGTTTTGAACTCACAATTTGGTATAGGTAGCCCTGCAATTGGAGGAACTACTTTTACAATTACACTTCCTAGTAGCATTGCACTTGTTAATGGTAATAAATATACTTTTGTGCTTTCAAATGCCTCTGGAGAAATTCACTTAAGTACACACAATAACTTTGGTTATGGCGCTGGTTATTTATATTATGTAGAGAATTCCGTGTTGAAATTTTTCCCTGCAACTGCATGTTGTGCTAGTCAAGATTTGTATTTTAAAACATACATGAACACCACGCCAGCTATTTCAACTTCTGGCACTTTATCAGCATTTACAGCTTGTTCTGGCACTGCTTCAGCTTTTCAAAGTTTTTCAGTAAGTGGTTCTTCACTAACCAATGATATCACAGTAACAGCTCCCACAGATTTTGAAGTTTCAACAAGTTCTGGCAGTGGTTATGGTCCAAGTTTAAATTTAACTCAAACTGGAGGAACCGTAGCTTCAACTACAATTTATGTGAGATTAACAAGCGGCGCCACTGGCACTCCTTCTGGAAATGTAACTTGTGCCTCAGCAGGTGCGACTACTCAAA
>JBIKKC010000026.1:0-17061 GCA_044360615.1 Bacteroidia bacterium
CGCGCCGCTCCTTTCTGGGTTATTATCTGGCATTATTGGTGGTTTGATAGTTGGGTATTTTAGTGATTCTAATTTAAGTGTAAGTGGCCCAGCGGCGGGGCTTACTTCCATCTGTTTAATGGCAACGCTAGAGTTGGGTTCATTTCAAGGTTTGGTAACAGCTATTTTATTTGCTGGCTTAATTCAGGTAGTTTTTGGCTTATTGCGTTTAGGGTTTATAACCAATTATATTCCTAGTTCTGTAATTAGGGGAATGCTGGCAGCCATAGGGTTAATACTAATATTAAAGCAATTTCCCCATTTAATAGGTTATGATTCGGAGTCGATGGGAATTGAGGGGTTTGACATACGTAAGGAAGACTTAGAAGTTTTGCCAACTGCTAATTTGGAAGAGAAAGAAAGTACCTTAAGTCATCTTTTACATTCGTATAGGTATGTAAATTATTTTGTGATGCTTATAGGCTTAATTAGTTTGGGTGCTTTGGTAATTTGGGAAAAATTTTTTGGCAAAAGGTTTAAGGCAATTCCAGGTTCGCTTATTGCTGTTGTATTGGCTACAATTATTGCTAAAACAATTCAAATTGTTAGTCCAGAAGTTAATTTGGGCAGAGAGCATTTTGTGAATATACCAGAGCTAGATTTTACACAAGGGATGGGTTCTATTTTGGTTTTCCCCTCTTTTCAATTTCTCTCTCAGCTCTTATTTTATAAGGTAGTTATTACCATTGCTTTGGTAGCCTCATTAGAGAGTTTATTATCTATTGAAGCCATGGAAAAATTGGATCCAGAGCATCAGAAGGTAAATACCAATAGAGAATTAATTGCACAAGGAATTGGCAATATTTTATGCGGTTTAATTGGAGCTATACCAGTAACAGCCGTAATAGTAAGGGGCACAGTTAATATTTCGGCAGGTGCAAAATCTAAGTATGCTACCATGTTGCATGGTTTGTTTATTTTGTTAGCTATCTTTTTTTTGGTTCAGGTAATAAATCAAATTCCTTTAGCAGCCTTGGCAGCTGTTTTGTGTTATACTGGGTATAAACTTGTAAAGCCAGAATTGTTTACAGAGCAGCATAAAAGAGGAGCCTCTGCTTTAGTTCCTTTTATTGTAACTATTGTAGCAATTGTTTTTACAGATTTACTAATTGGCGTTTTAATTGGACTAGGGGCTTCAGCTTTTTATACAATTAAGGGCAAATTATCATCATAAGAACGTTGTTTTTATTATTGGAGGTATACCTTAATATGGATGTAGACAGGGATTTATTAGAACATCCAAGCTATAAAGTTAGGTGGGATAAAAAACTTTGCTAAATTATTTTGGTTTATTCAATCACAATCTTCATTTTTGAATTATGCGTACAGCAATAACAAACGATGTAAAAGTAATAGTAGAAACTGCTTATCAAAACGATCAGTTTACTGCACACAAGTCGCAGCACATGTTTGCCTACCGCATTACCATAGAGAACCAAGGTGAGCATACCATTAAATTATTGCGCAGGCATTGGCATGTGATAGATTCTGTTTTTGGGCATTCTGAGGTAGAAGGGGAAGGTGTTGTGGGCCTGCAGCCAGTATTAGAGCCAGGAGAAAACCATCAATATGTTTCTGGTTGTGCTTTACAATCTCCTTTTGGAAAAATGTATGGTACCTATTTAATGGAAAGGCAAATGGATGGGAAGCGTTTTGAGGTGAAGATTCCAGAATTCACTTTAATTGTGCCGCATCTTTCCAACTAGTTTTTGCAATTGCATCCTTTATAAGGAATCTCGTTTCCGTTTTTATCAATAGACTTAGTGATTTGGTGTTTGGCATTGTAGAATACAGCCCAAATAAGTTTACCCTCTTTGTATTTTTCTTTTTTTTCCATCCAGCCTTCTGAGTGGTAATAAACCCAAATGCCAGTTTTTTGGCCAGATTTTAAACTTCCTTTTTCTTTCAATTTCCTATTAGTATGAAAATTCTTTATGTTTTCTTTACCCTTATTTTGCTGGGCAATACCAGCAATAGGTAGGCTTAGCGCAAAGCCTAGCACAAGAATTTTTAGGTTCAAAGCGAAAAATGAAGAGCAGGTTTTAGCAAACATTTGAGGCACAAGTAAATAAAAAAAATAGAATTAAAGACAAGCCTATTTGCTAATTGAAAAAATATACTATTTTGCACCTCGGCTTAGTAACAAAAGTAAATGATTGCGCACCTTCAGGGAAGAGTTTCACTTAAATCTCCAGCATATGTTGTAATAGATTGTGCTGGTGTTGGGTATGGGGTTCAAATTTCCCTCAATACCTATGAAAAAATGGGTGATGCCAAGGAGTTGAAACTTTTAACCCACCTTTCTATCAAAGAAGATAGCCATACCTTATATGGATTTATGGATGAGGAAGAGCGTCAGTTATTTCTTTTGCTGATTGGCGTAAATGGTGTGGGAACCAATACTGCCCGTATGATACTCTCTAGTTTAAAGCCAAGTGAAATTAAAGCTGCCATTGTTGAAGGAAATTGGACTATCCTCAAAACCATTAAAGGTATTGGTCCGAAGACCGCTCAACGACTCGTTATTGATTTGCAAGACAAGGTTAAGAAAACAGAATCGGCTGATGCTTTTCAGCCTAGTTCTTTTACTTCTCCAGCTTTTGATGAAGCCCTGAGCGCCTTAATAACACTAGGTTTTAATAAGGCTGAAGCCGAAAGAGGATTATTAAAAATTAAACAACAAAACCCCGATAGTAGCGTTGAGCAACTTGTTAAACTTACATTAAAAACACTCTGAATGGTATAAACTTCTACATTGTACGGTAGCTCAAAACTAACATATTTACGCACTTCATTCCTGCTGGCCTCCATTCTAATTGTGGTGTGGCCAGCTTTGCCGCGTACTGCCCCAAGAAGAGTAAGAGATTTCCGTGTTTTAGCCCCAGATAGTTCAGAAAAAGATACTTCTAAGCGAGATTTGAGGTATCCAATTAAGGACAAGAAGCCTTACGAGATTCAAAGTAAGCGCCATCCCTTTGATTTATCTGACCCAGAAGTTTTAAAGAATAATTATAAGTTAGATCCCGATCAATACAAGTACGATCGAAGCTCTACTATTGGAGGAATAGAATATAAATTACCCTCATCTTCTGGCATTTCCGAACAGCTTAAGGAAGATGGAAAAAGAACCAATGGCGATTATTTTAGGCAGCGCTCTCAAGCCAATAATTTTACTAAGGGAACTGGCATTTTGCCTCCTATTAATATCAATAATAAGATAGTAGATAAAATCTTTGGCAGCGGGGTTATTGATATTCGTCCGAGAGGTACTGCAGAAGTTATTTTTGCTGGGAATTTTAATAAGGTTCAAAATCCGGCTTTTTCTTTAAGACAGCAAAGAACAGGGCAGTTTGATTTTCGGCAAAAAATACAGTTAAATGTTACTGGCCAAGTTGGCGATAAACTTAAAGTTAATCTTAACTACGATACCGAAGCTACCTTTGAGTTTGAGAACCAAATGAAACTTGATTTTGCTGGTAAGGAAGATGATATTATTAAGAAAATTGAATTGGGAAATGTGGGCTTGCCACTCAACACTTCTTTAATTCAAGGTAGCCAAAGTTTGTTTGGTATAAAAACTACGATGCAGTTTGGTAAAATGACAGTTACCAGTGTTTTCGCCAACCAGCGTGGTAAAACCCAAGAGACAGAATTAAGTGGCGGAAATACCACCACACGTTTCGATATACAGTGTGATAATTATGACATGAATCGCCATTACTTTTTGGCGCATTACTTTAGAGATAATTACGAAGCTTGGTTAAGAAATTTACCATTCGTTGGTTCGCCCGTTGTAATTACCCGCGTAGAGGTTTGGGTAACCAATCGCAGTGGTTCATTTGAGCAATCTAGAGATGTAATTGGGTTTACAGACTTAGGAGAATCTAACCGCTTAGATAACAAGTATTGGCAAGTAAATGGAGGTGTTCCTGTTGGCAATGGCGCCAACAATTTGTACGATCCCGCTAATGCTAATACCTATTTAAATGGCAATAACAATGCTGCAGAAGCGGCTAAGTTTAGGGCTAGTTATCAAATAGAAAACAAGCTATTACAAGATCAGATAATCACGGGATTAAAACCTATTTCTCAATATCAGATGGTTAATTTCGCTAGGCAATTGGGGCCTAACGAGTACAGCTTTAATCCTCGTTTAGGGTATATCTCTTTGAACCAAGCGTTAAATAATGATGATGTTTTGAACGTAGCCTATGAAGGAACTATTGATGGAATTCCATTTAAAGTGGGCGATTTTTCTCAAGATATTCCGCGAAATACAAGCAACCCAGAAGTGTTGTTTTTAAAGATGTTAAAAGGCCCATCATTGCGACCAGACTTGCCGGTTTGGGATTTGATGATGAAGAATGTGTATTCTCTTGGTTCATTTAATATTCAACCTAAAGATTTCCGTTTGAACTTGTTTTATGCAGATGACCCAAGTGGAACGGATTTAAGTTATTTGCCTGTTAAAGGCGAGCCTCAAATTAGCAATCAACCTTTGCTAAATGTATTTAATGTAGATAAGTTGAATATGCAACAAGAACCAGTTTCAGATGGTTTGTTCGACTTTATTGAAGGCATTACAGTGAACTCGCAAACGGGCAGAGTGTTTTTACCAACCGTAGAACCTTTTGGTACTTATTTGGCTCAAAAATTTGTTAATGACCCAGCCTTAGCCAGCTACTATTGTTTCTTTGCACTTTACGATTCTACGCGCTTTTCGGCCATTCAACAACCACAGTTTAACAAGTTCTTTTTGCGAGGAACTTACCAAGGTAGTAGTACTAACGAAATTTCTTTAGGTTCAACCAATGTGCCTAGAGGTTCTGTAAGAGTAACTGCAAATGGTGCACCTTTAACAGAGAATCAAGATTATATAGTAGATTATAATTTGGGTCGTGTAAAAATTGTAAATACAGCTTTACTTAATTCTGGTGCGGTAATTAAAGTGTCTTCAGAGAGTAATAATTTGTTTCAAATTCAACAAAAGAGTTTATTGGGTGCAAGGTTCGATTATAAGTATAGTCCAGATTTAATTTTAGGCGGAACATTTATGTACTTAAATGAAAGGCCACTTACACCCAAAGTAAATATAGGAGAAGAGCCCATTTCAAATATTGTGGTAGGTGTAGATGGAACATGGACCAAGCAAAGCAGAATGATTACTAAGTTGGTAGATAAGCTGCCATTTATTGAAACCAAAGAAGCCTCTAGCTTTACTGTTTCGGGTGAGTATGCGAGGTTAATTCCAGGTGTGCAGAACTCTCTACAGCAGGGTGGTACAGCTTATTTAGATGATTTTGAAGGAGCAGAAACTCCCTTTGATATTCGCATGGGAAATGGTTGGGCATTGGCAAGTACGCCGCAAGGGCAATCAGATAATTTTCCGGAGGGTAATGCTATCAATAGTTTAGAGTATGGTTTTAAACGTGCTAATTTAGCTTGGTACACTATTGCCACTACCTTTTATAGAAATGATGCTTTTACGCCTAAGCATTTAAGAGATGATCCAAGTGCGCTTTCTAACCATGCTTCAAGAGAGGTTTTACAACAAGATGTATTTAGAAATAAACAAATTCAACAGGGCTTGCCTACTACTTTACCAACACTTGACTTAGCGTTTTTCCCTAGTGAAAAAGGTCCTTATAACTATAATGTAAATGATTTAAATGCAGATGGTACCTTAAATAACCCGCGTAGCAATTGGGGTGGTATTATGCGTAAGATAGACCAAAACGATTTTGAACAAGCCAATATAGATTATATTGAAATGTGGGTAATGGATCCTTTTGCAGATAAGCCAGCCAGCGTAGATAAAGGCTTTTTGTATATCAATTTAGGAAATATTTCCGAAGATATTTTAAGAGACAATAGAAGGGTTGCGGAAAATGGTTTACCTAAAAACAACGACCCGGATCAAACCGCCACGGCAGATACTACAGTTTGGGGCAGAGTATCTAGGTTACCAGTTATAAACTATGCTTTTGATGCAGAACCAAATATTAGAGCTAACCAAGATATTGGCTTGGATGGATTTAATGATGATGCCGAAAGAGAGTTTTTTAAACAAACCTATACAGAGCAGGTGTTAAATAGATTTGGACCAACTTCTACAGCATATAGTAATGCCGTTAACGACCCTTCTAATGACAACTATCATTATTATTTAGGAAGCGATTATGATGATTCAACCTTTAATGTTTTGAGTCGCTATAAGAAGTTTAATAGGCATCAAGGAAATTCGCCAACCGTTGAACAATCTCCAGAAAATTACCCAACAGCTGCCACCAATATACCAGATAATGAAGACTTGAACCGAGATTATACTGTAAATGGGGTAGAAGAGTATTTTCAATATAGGATTGAAGTGGCGAGAGATGCATTTGTGATTGGAAGAAACTATGTAACCGATACCTTAACAGCCAATGCCAAGTTTATCAATGGAGATGTTGCTCCAGAAAAATGGTACCAGTTAAAGGTTCCGGTAAGAGAGTTTGAAAGGAAAGTTGGAGAGATTAACGATTTTAAATCTATTCGATTTATAAGGATGTACATGAAAGGTTTTTCTGAACCTACCATTATGCGTTTTGCGTCTTTACAATTAGTAAGAGCAGATTGGCGTAAGTATTTAAATAGCCTCGTGGTAGGTGGAGAACATAGGCCTATTGATCCAACAGATAATACGCAGTTTGTAGTTTCAACTGTTAATATTGAAAAGAATGGACAACGTAAACCAATTATTTATACCGTACCTCCGGGTATACAACGCGAAATTGATTTTAGTTCGCCCAATACCATTCAACAAAATGAACAATCTTTAAGCTTACTTACTTGTAATTTAAAAGATGGTGATGCAAGAGCGGTATTTAAAAACACCAATGTAGATTTGCGTCAATATAAGCGCTTACGCATGTTTTTACATGCAGAAGGTGCAGAGTTAAAGAATGGTCAGCTTACTGCCTTTATTAGGTTTGGAACAGACCTTACCAATAACTATTATGAGTATGAAATTCCATTGAATGTTACAGAGAGTGGTTCAAGCGATCCTTCTGCCATTTGGCCAACAGAGAATGAGATGGATATTATTTTGGAGGAGTTTATCAATACAAAAATTGAGAGAACCAATGCTGGCTTTGCCTTTACTGCTCCTTATTCTAGGCAAGTAGGAAGAGGTACTTATACGGTGGTGGGTATGCCAGATTATTCGCAACTGCGCACCATGATGTTAGGTGTTAGAAATCCAAAACGAAGGCCAGGTAGTACAGGGGATGATGGTTTACCTAAATGTGCAGAGGTTTGGTTTAATGAATTACGTATGACAGAATTTAGCACACGCGGTGGAGATGCAGCAGTAGGCAGGGTGTTGGCTAAGTTAGCAGATTTTGGAAATGTACAATTGAGTGGTTCCTACAGAAGTGTTGGCTATGGTGGCATAGATAAGAAGTTGTTAGAAAGAAGTATGAGCGATGACTATGCTTATGATTTTCAAACCAATTTTGAATTGGGCAAATTCTTTCCAAAAAACTCGGGAATTTCTGTGCCTTTCTTTTTCTCTTATGGCAATACTTTAATTAGGCCTTACTACAATCCACTTAACCCAGACACAAGGTTACAGAAAGAGATTGAAGAAACTACCAACCCAGAAAGGTCTGATCAAATTGGTAGAGCTGCAGATGATTTTGCATTGCGAAGGAGCTTTAACTTTACCAATGTTAGAAAGAATAGAGTAGGTGCTAAGCAAGCTAATTTTTTCGATATAGAGAATTTTGCTTTAACTTATTCCTTCACCGAAACATTTAGAAGAAATCAAACTTTAGAGTATAACTCTTTGAAGAACTATAAGGGTATGCTTACCTATAATTTCACTTTTGTAAATAAGCCTGTTGAACCTTTTAAATTTATTAAAAATAAGAATCTAGAGCTTATTAAGGATATTAATTTTAACTATTTGCCAGCTAATTGGGGCTTTAGGGTAGAGGCAGATAGACGTTATGGCGAAATGTTAAATAGAAATAATGATAGCAGAGAAACTGTACTTCCAGTTATGTACGATAAGCTATTTACCATGCGTAGAAACTATGAGTTGCGTTGGGACCTAACCAGAAATGTGAAGCTAAATTACAACGCCACTGCCGATGCTAGGGTGGATGAACCGAATGGAAGAATAGCAGAAGATACCCCAGAGAAAAGAGATTCTATTAGGCAAAATTTCTTTAATGGTGGCAGGTTAACCCGCTACGATCAAGTGGCTCAGGCTAACGTAAATATACCTATAAACAAACTTCCATACATGCAATGGGTGAGTCAGTTTACCTATAATTACAGTGTAAATTACTCTTGGACCCAAGCTCCTCCTGCGGCAGATAGTTTGGGTAATACCATTCAAAATTCTCAGCAACAGCAATGGAATTTGAATTTAAACTTCATTCAATTGTATAATAAGTTTGGGTTGTACAGGCGCGTTACTAATCCAAGGTCCTCTGGAGCAAAGAACCCAAGAGCTGGTGCGGATGCGGATACAAAGACTGATCCTAAAGATAAGAAAAAGAAGAAGGAAGAAGAGAAAACGGGCAAAGTAACGCCATGGGTAGAGTATCCTGTTAGATTGATAACCATGGTTAAAAATGTGAGTGGTTCTTATTCTACTACTTCCGGAACTGTGCTACCTGGCTTTAGACCAACTCCGCAATATTTAGGTCAGAACTTTGATGTGGCTGCCCCTGGTTTTGATTTTATCTTTGGTTTACAAGATCCTAATTATAGGTTTAAGGCGGCAGAAAAAGGCTGGCTTAGTAGCGACCCTCGCGTGGTAAATCCATATGTTCAAAATTACCAAGAAGCTATTAATGCAAGAGGAACTTTAGAGCCCATCAATGATTTCAGAATTGAGCTTTCTGCCAATAAAAGTTATTCTAAAAACTACACTGCCTATTTTAAGTATGACCCAGATAGCGGTGATTATAGAGATTATGGAACACCTATTGAACAGGGTAGTTATAGTATTAGTTATAATATTATAAGAACCTCTTTTTCCAAAGAAGATAAGAATGGCATTTCGGATGTGTTTAAACAATTTGAAGCAAATAGGATAGATATAGCAAGACGTTTGGCAGCAGAAAAGGGCATTGCTTCTCCAAGTGATACATTCCCAGAAGGCTATGGTCCATATCAACAAGATGTTTTGATTCCTGCTTTCTTAGCAGCCTATAGAGGCATTTCTACAGAAAAAGTAGGTCTGAGTCCTTTTCAAAATTTCCCAATTCCAAATTGGAGAATTACCTATAACGGCTTAAGTAAGATAAAAGCAATTCAAGAATATGCCTCTAATGTTAATATTCAACATGCCTATACCAGTACCTATAATGTAGGAGGGTTTCAAACGGTTATGGATACTGCACGTAACACTACTTTAAGTTCGGACTTTGCACCTACTTATGTGATTAGGCAAATAATGGTAAGCGAAAGATTTAGCCCATTGATTGGAATAGATGTTACTTTAGTAAATAATATGAACTTTAAAGTGGGTTACAATAAGGATAGAACTTTGAACTTTGCCTTAGGTAACCGACAGTTAAATGAGCAAATGGGTGAAGAGATTACATTTGGTTGGGGTTATAGAACAAATAAGCTTAAAATTCCTTTCGAATTTGGTGGCAGAAAGCGCCAATTAGACAATGACATTAATTTCCGATTCGACTTTGCCATTCGTGAAAATCAAACTAAAGTAAGAAACTTGGATGTTCCTAGCAATGATCCAGTTTTAGGTCAACGCGTAATTAGCATTAAGCCAACCATAGATTATAATATCAATGAGAAGTTAATCCTTCGTATCTTTTATGACAGAAGAAAAACGGTTCCATTTACTTCTAATTCATTCCCAACGGTTATCACAAGTGGCGGCTTCTCTGTAAGGTATACCATACAATAAGATGGAATTTATAAATGAGTTATTGTTAAAGTACTGTGAAGATAACAGTGCATCTGAACCGCTAGTGTTGCAGAAATTAAATCGTTACACCCATGCTAAGGTATTACAACCACGTATGTTAAGTGGGCACTTGCAAGGTAGGTTTCTTGCTATGCTAAGCAAGCTTATTGGTCCAACTCATATCTTGGAGATAGGCACGTATACGGGTTATTCTGCCATTTGCTTGGCCGAAGGGTTGAAGCCTGGAGGAAAGTTGGTTACCATTGATATTAACCCAGAATTAGAAGGAGTAATAAGAGATCATATTGCAGAGGCAAAGTTTCAAGATTGCATTCAGTTTATAGTTGGCGATGCATATCAAATTATTCGCACCTTACCGCAAACTTTCGATTTAATTTTTATTGATGCCGATAAGCAAAATTATTCCAAGTACTTTGATTTGGTAATAGAAAGGTTAAACCCTGGAGGCATAATTGTTGCCGATAATGTATTGTGGAGCGGTAAAGTGATTGATGATCAAGCTAGGATCAAAGATAAAGATACCATTGCACTCCATGCTTTTAACCAAAAGGTGAATGCAGATGAGCGGGTTGAAGCGTTGCTGCTCCCATTGCGGGATGGTATAACTTTGATAAGAAAGAAACCTTAATTGTTAAATAGCAGCTTAAGATAAAACTTAGGACTGCGCAACCTAGAACGCATATCGAGGTCTTCGAACATGCAGCTTATGGTTTCCCTCAAGGTTTTATTTTTATGCGCTTTGTTTACCACAAAATTAAATAGCCAAGGATACTTTACTAATTTTTGCATGGTATGGCTTAGCTTTAATTCATCCCATTGCTTGTGGTAGAAAATAGAATCATAAGCTTTATTAAAAGAAGCGTCAAAGCGGTTGGCTTTAAGAGCTGCTTCTACATGGGCAGCAGCTAACATGCCACTATACATGGCATTTCCTATTCCTTCTCCTGTAAATGGATCAATTAAACTGCCAGCATCTCCTGTAAGTAAAAAGTTATCTCCACTTAAGCTTCTTTGTTTTGAACCTAAAGGAAGGCCCCAACCCTCGATTTTACCCAATAATTTAGCATCTTTAAAACGCTCTTTAATATTTGGGTTATTTTCAATGGCCTTGAGCATATCTGCTTTAAGGTTAATTTTTTTCTTGCTTACTGTATCACTTAGCATGCCAGCACCCACATTTGCCTGACCATTAGGCAGAGGAAAAATCCAAAAATAGCCTGGCAGGAGTTCATCTAAAAAATGTAATTCAATAAAATTCTGAGGGTGTAAATCTTTTACGCCCTCATAATATGCTCTAATACCAGCGCAATAATGAAGGTTTTCTTTTTTGATACCACCCAATTGTTTCCCAATAAGACTGCGATCACCCTCAGCGCCAATTACCATTTTAACATTTGCAAACACTTGCTCAATACCGCCCATTTTGCAAGTAAGGTCTATGCCATTGATGTGAGGTTTAACATCTATTAATTCTGCTTCTGTATGAATATGAGCGAATTTTGGATCAAGATGGTTAAAAAGACTGTTGTCAAAGTCGAAACGCTTGGTAATAAAGCCTGGGGCATGATCCTCCTTAGACATATCACTTTTAAAAGGAATGTCGATAGACTTACCATTAGGGGCTACAAACTTTACACCCCAACTAGGCAAGAAGGATTGGGCATTCTCTGTGTATTCTTGCAACAAGCCATTGTTTAGCTGTTTCAGCACATAGACTACTTTACCACTTAGGGCATCCCCACAAACCTTATCTCTCGGGAAAACTGCTTTATCAATTATGGTATGCGGAATGCCAGCTTTGCTTAAAAACATGGAAGTAGCGCAGCCAGCGGGCCCTGCACCCACAATTACAATACTCGTTGGATCTATCGTCATAAAAAACCACTCTTTTTGAGCGGGTTCGAAAATAAGCCTTTCAGTTTACCAGAACGTATTAAATTTAAAAAACTCTGTAAAAGATTCCACCACTTAAGAAGCCATTAAAGCCCATACCTAGTTCTGCAAAGCCACCTAGCTTTTGACCATATCTGATTCCAACAAAGTTTAATTGGTAAGCAGCGGTGATTGTATTAATCTTTCTTTCTGTTTCTTGGTTTTTGGCATTCATGTAACAAACTCCAAAGTCAACACCCGAATAAACCACTAAATTAGGGTTATCGATATATTTATAGGAGGTGCTGGCCATAAGGGTGTAATGGTAGAAATTAGAATTACTAATTTTCCCACTTGAACTTTTGGTTTGAACCCCATTGTTGGTGTAGGAAAAGTCGGCACCCAATAAAAAGTGCTTATTTTCATGAGAGCGGTACCCAATTCTAATTGGGCCGGTTGCAGAATAAACATAACTTACATTGGATTCCCCAAAGGACTGGGCCACCTCATATAGTGGGTGTTTTTGGTTTCTGACAGCAATTTCTTGAAATGAACCAAATCCAAGTCCAAATTGCCATTCATCATTTTGTGCTGTAGTAATTAAAACTAAGCCGCTGAATAATAGGGTAAGTAATGTTTTTTTCATATTACAATTTTAAGAAATAGCTACTGCAATACATAGAAATTCAATAAATTTCCGCTGACAATCTGTCAATGGCGTAATTTTTGGTATTTTCGCTATCTACTTGTTATGATAAATCAATTTTTAACTTTTCCGCAACAATCAAGGGTTTGGGTTTATGCTTCAGACAGAATGCTAAACCTGGAAGAAATCACTTGGCTCGAGGAACAACTTAAGAATTTTACAAAAGGGTGGACAGCCCATGAAATTCCGTTAAAAGCCGTTGGCGCCGTATTACATAAACATTTTGTAGTATTAATGGTTGATGAGAATACGCATTTAATAAGCGGTTGTGGAATTGACAAATCTGTAAAATTAATAAAGGAAGTAGGAGAAAAGCTTGAAATTAACTTTTTTAACCGCATGGCCATACAAGTGGCAAATGGTGATGAAATAAAAGTTATGGATTTTCAACGATTAAAAATGGAAATTGAAACACAAAGTATTAGTTTAGATGCCAAAGTATTTAACAACCTAGTGCAAACAAAAGAAGAATTAGAACAAGCTTGGCTGCTTCCTTTAAGCCAATCATGGGTTGGCAAACGTTTGACCTTACCCGTTTAATTAGTATAAAAAAATTTAGCAATACAATTTTAAAATGTCAGAGAATAATCCTTTCAAACCAGGTTCTGGTAATACCGATAAAAATAAAAAACCTAAGTTGCCACCATTAGTTCCCAAGTTCAATTTTTATTGGATTTATGGTATAGTAGCGGTAGTTTTTTTGGCCTTACAATTTGCGCCTAAAGACGCTGCTTTAAAAACCAGTAAGACTAAGTTTCTTACAGAGATGTTACCATCTCACGACATTGAAAAATTAGTTGTTGTAAACAAAGAGCGTGTTGAAATAACCATAAAAAAGGAAGCCTTAAAAAATGAGAAGTACGCAGATTTAAAGGCGCGCACAGGCATTTTTGCGACTGAGGTTGGTCCTCATTACTTTTTTGAAATTAGTGATGTTGGTAGCTTTGAAGAAGATTTGGCAAAACGCCAAGAAGCTTATCCTCCAGGAGAAAGAATTATTGCCGAAACATTAACCCAACATAATTATTTTGGAGATATTGTAAGTTGGTTGTTACCTTTTGTATTATTAATAGCTTTATGGATGTTTGTAATGCGTCGCATGGGCGGCGGTGGCGGAGGTCCAGGAGGTCAAATATTTAATATTGGAAAAAGCAGAGCCCAATTGTTTGATAAGGATCAACACGTAAATATTACTTTTAAAGATGTAGCTGGTTTAGATGAGGCCAAAGTCGAAGTAATGGAGATTGTAGACTTCTTAAAGAACCCTAAGAAATATACTACCTTGGGTGGTAAAATCCCTAAAGGAGCTTTATTGGTAGGTCCTCCAGGAACTGGTAAAACATTACTTGCTAAGGCAGTTGCTGGCGAAGCTGGTGTGCCTTTCTTTTCTCTTTCTGGTTCAGATTTCGTAGAAATGTTTGTAGGCGTTGGTGCAAGTAGGGTGCGCGATTTATTTAAACAAGCCAAAGAAAAAGCACCTTGTATTATCTTTATTGATGAAATTGATGCCGTAGGCAGAGCCCGCGGTAAAAATATGGTTCAAGGCGGAAATGATGAGCGTGAAAATACCTTAAACCAATTGCTTACCGAAATGGATGGTTTTGCTACCGATTTAGGCGTAATTATTCTAGCAGCAACCAACAGGCCAGATATTCTTGATTCGGCCTTACTTCGTCCAGGGCGTTTTGATAGACAAATTTCTATTGATAGACCTGATTTAAATGGAAGAGAAGAAATTTTTAAAGTACACTTAAAGCCACTAAAATTAGCCGAAGGTATTGATCCAATGAAACTCTCTATGCAAACTGCCGGCTTTGCTGGTGCAGATATTGCTAATGTGTGTAATGAAGCAGCCTTAATAGCGGCGCGTAACAACAAGCAAAGTGTAGATATGAAAGATTTTCAAGATGCCATTGATAGAATTATTGGAGGCTTGGAGAAAAAGAATAAAATTATCTCAACCGAAGAAAAAGAAATTATTGCTTATCACGAAAGTGGTCATGCTATTTCTGGTTGGTTCTTAGAAGGAGTAGACCCATTAGTGAAAGTTAGTATAGTGCCTAGAGGCGTTGCTGCCTTGGGCTATGCACAGTATTTACCAAAAGACCAATACTTATATACTACAGAGCAATTAGAAAACATGATGTGCATGACCCTAGGTGGTAGAGTTGCAGAAGATATTGTTTTTAATAGAATAAGTACAGGTGCACAAAACGACTTAGAGCGTGTTACCAAAATGGCTTATGGTATGGTTACCATTTATGGGATGAATGCCAATGTGGGTAACGTGAGTTTTTATGATGGTAACCAAGAATATGGTTTTACCAAACCTTACAGCGAGAAAACAGCAGAAATGATAGATGTTGAAGTGCGAAACATTATTAATAAATGTTATGCTCGAACCAAGGCTCTATTAATGGATAAGCGCGAAAAGTTAGAAGAGTTATCTAAAATATTACTCGAGCGTGAAATCCTATTGCAACACGACCTTCAAGAGATATTAGGCCCAAGACCCTTTGATAAAGTAATTGCAGAACCAGCTGCAGTTTCTAATCAATCTATTGCTGATAATAGTGCTTCCGAAGTAAGCGAGCCTATTACTCAAAATCCAGAGTAATTACTTAATCGTCTTATTCCAGAGAAGCCCTAGTTCTAAGTTTAATTTGTAACAAAAGTTTAAGTAAGTATTTCTTTTACTGCTTAAGGTTTGTTAACTTGGTAAACTAATTGTTACCTTATGGTTCCGCATATTAATTCGTTTGAAGCTTATGAAATAGCTTATCAGAAAAGTATAACAAACCCAGAAGGGTTTTGGGAAGATATTGCACAAACTTTTCTTTGGAAGAAGAAATGGGATGAGGTGTTAAGATGGAACTTTTCTGAACCCCAAATAGAGTGGTTTGGAGGCGCGCAAGTAAATATTTCGGAGAATTGTTTAGATAGGCATATTGCCCTACGAGGCCAACAAACTGCCATACTTTGGGAACCTAATAACCCTAATGACGCGAGCAGAGAATTAACTTATGCCGAGCTGCATAGTTTGGTTCAACAATTTGCTAATGTATTAGAAAAAAAGGGAGTAAAAAAGGGAGACCGAGTTTGCATTTATATGCCAATGGTGCCCGAGGCAGCCATAGCTATGTTAGCCTGCGCCAGAATAGGTGCCATACATTCTGTAGTATTTGCAGGCTTCTCTTCTCAATCTTTGGCAGATAGAATTAATGATGCTTCATGTACTGTGCTCATTACTGCAGATGGCATGACCAGAGGTGAAAAGAAAATTGAGTTAAAAGCCATTGCAGATGAAGCCATGCAAATGACACCAAGCATTACCTCTTGTATTGTTTACAACCATAAAAATCTTCCTATAAACTTACAAGTAGGCAGAGATTACGATTGGCAATCTTGTATGAATGAAGCATCCAATTTTCATGAGGCAGCAAGTGTAAATTCGGAGGATCCATTGTTTATTTTGTATACTTCTGGTTCAACTGGTAAACCCAAAGGTGTGTTGCATACCACAGCTGGTTATATGGTTTATGCGGCCTATACTTTTAAGAATGTTTTTCAATACGAAGACAAGGATGTATTTTGTTGTACGGCAGATATAGGGTGGGTAACTGGGCACAGTTATGTGGTGTATGGGCCATTACTCAATGGGGCAACTACTCTGCTATTCGAAGGAATTCCATCTTGGCCAGATGCAGGTAGATTTTGGGATTTGATTGATAAGTATAAGGTGAATATTTTTTATACGGCACCAACCGCAATTAGGTCGCTGGAGGTTTTTGGTGAAGAGCCTTTTATAGGAAAAGATTTAAGTTCTTTAAAAGTGTTGGGCTCGGTGGGTGAACCAATTAATGAAGAAGCTTGGCATTGGTATCATAAAAATGTAGGCAAAGGCAATTGCCCCATTGTAGATACTTGGTGGCAAACCGAAACTGGGGGTATTTTAATATCACCATTGGCTCATATTACGCCATTAAAGCCTGCCTTTGCCACTTTACCTTTGCCAGGGGTGCAATTGGCTATAGTAGATGAAAAGGGTGAGGAGATAGAAGGTAATGGTGTAGAAGGAAATTTGTGTTTAAAGTTTCCATGGCCAGGCATGGCGCGTACTTTATATGGCGACCATGAGCGGTTTAGACAAACCTATTTTAGCACTTATCCCGGCAAGTATTTTACAGGTGATGGTTGCAAGCGAGATACCGATGGGTATATTAGGATAACGGGAAGAGTAGATGATGTGATTAATGTAAGCGGACATAGAATTGGAACGGGTGAAGTAGAAGATGCCATTAATGAGCATGGGTATGTGGTTGAAAGCGCGGTAGTGGGCTACCCGCATGATATAAAGGGACAAGGTATTTGGGCTTTTGTGATATGCGATAGAGAACATCATTCCTACGAAGAGCTTTGCCAAGAAGTAAGAACACATGTTAGAAAACTCATTGGCCCATTTGCGAGTCCAGATAAAATACAAGTGGTAAAAGCC
>JBIKKC010000151.1:0-5629 GCA_044360615.1 Bacteroidia bacterium
AACAATAAACATTCCCCTTCCAAACCATCTCTTCCGCCTCTTCCTGTTTCTTGGTAATAGCCTTCAATACTTTTAGGAATATCATAATGGATAACAAAACGAACATCTGGTTTGTCTATACCCATACCAAAGGCAATGGTAGCTACAATAACATCCGCTTCTTCCATCAAAAATTTATCTTGATGATCGCCACGCACTTTTGCATCTAAACCTGCATGATATGGTAAAGCCTTAATTCCATTGGCTTGCAAAATACCTGCAATTTCATCCACGCGCTTTCGGCTCAAGCAGTAAATAATACCTGTTTTGTTTGGTTTAGTTTTGATATAGGAAACAATTTCTTTTATCGCCTCCCCTTTTTTGCCCTTAGACCTTACCTCATAGTACAAGTTAGAGCGGTTAAATGAAGATTTATAAACTACTGCATCATTCATCTGCAGGTTTTTTATAATATCGCTTTGAACCTTAGGAGTTGCTGTTGCAGTTAAGGCAATCATAGGCACATCCTTAATTTCCTTCACCATTTGTTTAATACGGCGGTACTCTGGCCTAAAATCGTGCCCCCATTCCGATATACAATGCGCTTCATCTACCGCCACAAAGGAAATATCGATGGTTTTTAAAAACTCAATGGTTTCGTCTTTCTTAAGGGTTTCTGGCGCTATATAAAGCATCTTCGTATTACCCGCATTGATATCTTTCTTAACAGTAGTAATTTCTCCCTTATTTAAGGATGAATTTAAAAAATGGGCAACACTCTCATGAGATAAAGAGCGTATGGCATCTACCTGATTCTTCATTAAGGCAATTAATGGAGAAATAATAATTGCCGTACCAGGCATAATTAAGGCTGGCAATTGGTAACATACCGATTTACCACCTCCCGTGGGCATAATTACAAAAGTATCATTGCCACTTAAAAGATTATGTATAATTTCTTCTTGTTCGCCTTTGAAACTATCAAATCCAAAATACTCTCTAAGTGCCTCTTTAAGATTTGGTTGCACACTTTTTTCTTTTGCTTTTAAACTTTTATCGACCGCCATTACTTTATTTTTCAAACTAGCCTACCAATTTACGGCAATTTAACCGACAATTAAAACCAAAAGATATAAAATCTTCATTTATTTGCAGAATAAAAGTCGGGAAACCGGATTAGTGAAGAAATATGCAGAATAAAAACAATTATGCCATTATCATGGCTGGTGGAGTTGGAAGTAGATTTTGGCCAAGTAGCAGAAGTAGTCATCCCAAACAGTTTATTGATATTCTTGGGGTTGGCAAATCTCTTATACAACAAACCTACGAGCGCTTTCTAAAAAGTTTCCTTCAAGAAAATATTTATATAGTAACCAATGCGGCTTATGTTCAATTAGTTAAAGAACAACTTGTTGGAATTGATGAGCAGCAAATTTTGGCTGAACCTATTGGCAAAAATACTGCGGCCTGTGTGGCCTATGCCTGCGGTAAAATCAGTAAAATAAATACACATGCGGTTTGCATTGTTGCCCCCAGCGACCATCTTATTCTTGATGAGGCAGGATTCCTAGATAGGGTTCATCTTGCCATGGAATTTGCGCGCAAAAATCCAGCTTTACTTACTTTAGGCATTAAACCCAGCCGCCCAGATACAGGTTACGGGTATATCCAATTTATGGAAGAAACAGCCCATGAGGATATTCATAAAGTTAAAACATTTACAGAAAAACCGGGCCTAGACCTTGCCAAAACCTTTGTTGAAAGTGGCGATTTTCTTTGGAACGCTGGTATTTTTGTTTGGAGTATTTCCAGCATCAAAGCAGCTTTTAAGGAACATCTTCCAGAACAATTCTCCTTATTTAAAGAGGCATTACCAGATTATTTTACGCCTAATGAGGCCGAAACCATTAAATCTATTTATGAGCAAACCCGCAGTATTTCTATAGATTATGGTATTATGGAAAAAGCTGGCAATGTGTATGTGATTCCAAGTGAGTTTGGCTGGAGTGATTTAGGAACATGGACGTCTCTTTACGAAATCTCAGAAAAAGATGATAATGGCAATGTTACCAAAGGTAAAAATATCTTGATGTACCAATCGCAAAATTGTATGGTGCATATTACCAGCAAGCCAGCACAGAAAATATATGTTATCAATAGCGTAAAAGACCTTATCATAGTTGATACGCCAGATGTGTTGCTTATCTGCGATAAATCTAAAGAACAAGAGGTTAAAGAAATAGCTACCGATGTTAAGATTAAACTAGGAGAAAAGTATAGCTAATCCAAAGCAAGACTAAATTTCCTATACCCTATTTCTTTTGTTTCGCCAGGCATTAACCCAAAAAGGTTGTCGCTAAAAATATAGCCCTCACGCTCTAAGTAAATAGCTGTAGTATAAAAGTTATTTGTGTTTGTTACGCTAACTAATTTTTTCTTTTCGTCATAAGTCGTTCGAATACCAGTAATACCAGAATAAACCAGCTTTGGTTTATGCAAATAATCTGAGGTGCATACCATTGAGTCATTTATACTGATGGTCATGCGAATAACCAGCGGTTGGTCTTTTCCAATGGAATCTAAAAACGTTGTGTCTATTCCTAATATGGGTTGAACTGCAGAAACACAAACCTGATTCATTCTATTGCCAAATAGTAGTTTACCCTCGATGTTGAAATAATTTGCTTTTAATTGAAATTTATTAATACTTAAATCTTCTTGGATAAAATAATACATTAAATATTTACCATTTGGTTCAAGCAAAACTAGGTTTGGGCTAAATGCTTTTTTAACGGTATAATAAGCCGCTTTGGGCTGACCCAAATAATCTACCACGCTCCAACTAATAGCCGGCCAACAATCATTCCATTGCCAAAATAATGAACCCATGCATTTATAGGTATTAAACCGATGCGCTTCAATGGCAGTTTGCAAAGCCTTTGCCTGTAATAAGGCAGCATCTAAAGCATATTCATTTATATCTCTAGGCCGCATTCCATGTAATTGCATTTGCCGCTCTATTAACTCAAAACCGCGTGGGTGCTTTTGGTGATTTTTGAAAGATGCCGAATCTAAATTTAAATCGGTACTATCTATATATTTAGCTAAAGTACTCAGAAATGGGAAACCTTGAAAACCATACTCAGAAACAAACCTTCCAACCTTTTCTTTATACTTGTCAAAGGGCTCTTCTCCCCACCAAACGCCCCAATAATGTACATCCCCTTGGGTATAGGCTTCCTTTCTTCCCCAACCAGTTGTTGGCGAAGAAGGATGATAATACCTAGCAGGATCTAAGCTTGCTAATTGTCTTGGAATCTGCTGTCGAAATAATTTTTGATAGCCCGTCCAAATTTCTATTGAATCGCTTACCGATATTTTTAACTGCTTTTGCCAACCCCAATTAAACCAAGCTTCTTCAATTTCATTGTTGCCACACCATATAGCAATGCAAGGATGATTTCTTAATCGCATAACTTGCTCTTCTATTTCCTTTGAAACGTTACTTAAAAACACATCATTAGAAGGATACATAGCGCCTGCAAACATAAAATCTTGCCATACTAAGATACCCAATTCATCGCAGCGCTTATAAAAATTATCCGCCTCATAATAACCACCGCCCCAAACACGCAACATATTTAAATTTGCTTCTGCAGCCAATTGCAATAAATGATTCATTTTGCCAATGCCAACCTCGCTAGGAAAACTATGCATGGGAACCCAATTGCTACCTTTTACAAAAACAGGTTTTCCATTTAATTTCATGTAAAAACTTTTGCCAAAAGTATCTTCCTCTTGAACCCACTCTACGGTGCGCAAACCAATAGATTGAGTAGTTTCGGCAAGTGTGCTTAGCTTATTATGCAAACTTATTTTAAACTTGTATAAGTAAGGTTTTCCCAATCCATTGCACCACCATAATTGTGGTTTAGGTATGTTAATTTTACAAGTAATTTGGCTTGAACCTAAAGTCAAAGGATAAAGAATTGTAGTATCTAAATCTGCTATGTTAATCTTTATAAATTCATCCCCACTTGCAGGCTTACCCAATTGAATAGCCAAATTAACTAAGGCCAAAGTAGTATCTAATTTTTCTTGTTTTACCAATATATCTTCCATGTAATTCCCTTCCTCCCAAACCAACTCAATGGCTTTCCAAATACCACATGTAACATACCTTGGTGCCCAGTCCCAACCAAATTGGTAGGCCGCTTTTCGTGCATAAGCATAAGTACCACCAGGTAATAAAACAGAATTTTGTTTAGCTAAACTATCACAAATTTTTTGTGCGCTATAAAATCTTATGCGTAAATTATTATTCCCCTGTTTTAAATACTTGGCTATCTCAAATTCCCAAGTACAAAACATATTATTTGCCTCACCAATTAAACTATCATTTACATACAAGGAAGCATAAGTATCTAACCCTTTGCAACGCAGGTAAACGGGTACCTCTAATTGGGTATTTTCTTTAATTTCAAAGCTACAAAAATAATCCCAAGCTTCCTTTTCAATCCATTGCAGTTGCTTTTCATTATTGCCATAAAATGGATCTGGAATAAGCTTATTTGCAAATAAATCTGAATGTATGGTACCAGGTACTTTTGCCTTAAATTTTATCAATGAATTTACTTGAGAAAAATGCCACAACGCTTCATTTAGAGACCTAATAATTTGTTGACCATTTACAAGGTTAAGGAAGCCAAAAAAGAAAAAAATAAACAGGAATTTTTTCATCTGCATAATATAGCTAACATATCTTCAATCTCTTTTATAGAGGCAATGTTTGAACCTACTTGTAAAGCAGCAGAATGAAACCAAGGTGCTTGTGTTTGTTGCACCAAAGCAGCAAGGTTATTGGCTCTTACGCCTCCTCCACAAATAACTTCAAAATCTTCATTTTGTGGTGTTAAGAAACGCTGGGCTGTTAATACGCCTTTAAACCCAATAGTTTGCAGTTGGTTCAAGCCGCCTTGCCAATTATTAATACCATCAAAGGCTCTATGAAAATAACAAGGTAAGCCCTTAGCAGCAGCTATCAAAACTTCATTTCCATCCTTTGTTATTTCGCCAGCAGCATTTAAACAACCAAAAACAAAACCTTGCACACCCAATTCTACATAAGCCCGAATTGAGGTTTGCATCGCATCTATTTCTAGGCTACTATAACAAAAGTCTCCTGGCCTACATCTTATCAAAACATGAATAGGTAACTTACACCAACGAAGCAATTCTTCAACTTCAAAAAAATTAGGTGTTAGTCCGCCTACTGCATAATTATTGCTATACTCAATTCTATGTGCACCCGCATTTAAAGCCACTTTTGCAGAAGCTACATCAAAGCAGGCTATCTCTAGTTTTGCTTTCATTACAAGAGATAATTTGCTTCAACTAATTTAGTTTCTGTTTTACTTTTTACGGCAAAATTAAAACCTTGTTGCAATGCAAAAGCACCATATTCTCCTAGTTTATTAATGGCTATAAAACCAATCTGTACATCTCTTGGATTCTTATTTCTTAATTCCAACTTTCTTTTAATTTGCTCAACTGCCTGCTTGCATGCATCGGATGGCTTCTTTCCAGAACGCATCAACTCCACCACTAAATGCGCACCCACTACCCTAATTACTTCTTCGCCATGACCAGT
>JBIKKC010000152.1:0-5598 GCA_044360615.1 Bacteroidia bacterium
GCCAATTACCGCGTAGGTTAAATCCCACTTCTTAAATATTTTTTCAACCTCTGCTTCCTTGCCTTTGTGCACTACAACTAGCATGCGTTCCTGACTCTCAGAAAGCAATACTTCCCAGTCTTTCATGCCCGCTTGGCGCATGGGAACTTTGTCTAACCACACTTTCATACCGGTGCCACTCTTTGCACTCATTTCGCTGGTAGAGCAGGTAATGCCCGCAGCACCCATGTCTTGCATACCCACTACAGCATCGGTAGTTTCTAGCAATTCCATGGTAGCTTCTAAGATTAATTTCTCCCAGAAAGGATCGCCTACTTGCACAGAAGGAAGATCTTTGGCAGAATCTTCTGTAATGTCTTTAGAAGCAAAAGCAGCACCATGAATACCGTCTTTACCGGTAGCAGAGCCATAAATATACACTGGATTTCCAACACCTTCTGCAATGGCCGAAACAGTTTTACCTACTTTGGCAATGCCCACACTCATGGCATTTACTAGGGGATTAATTTGGTAGCAATCATCAAAATATACTTCGCCGCCAACGGTAGGAATACCAAAGGCATTGCCATAGTTTCCAATACCTTTTACCACACCTTTTACCAACCATTTGGTACGTTCGTTTTCTATATTTCCAAAACGCAACGAATTCATTTGAGCAATTGGGCGTGCTCCCATAGAGAAAATATCGCGGTTAATGCCACCAACCCCAGTTGCAGCACCTTGGTAGGGCTCAATGGCACTTGGGTGGTTATGACTTTCAATTTTAAAACAACAAGCCAAGCCATCGCCAATATCTATAAGGCCAGCATTTTCTTCGCCTGCCTTTGCAAGCATTTTTTCGCCTTCTTTAGGTAGCGTTTTGAGCCAAACAATAGAGTTTTTGTAAGAACAATGCTCACTCCACATTACCGAGTAAACACTCATTTCTGTGAAGGTTGGGGTGCGACCCAAGATTTCTTTGATTTTTTCGAATTCTTCTGGGCGTAAACCTAATTGTGTGGCTTGTTCTAAAGTGGCAAGATTGCCTACGGGTTGCATCTGACTCATGTTTGCGTTAAATGAAAGGGCAAATTTGCACTTTTCTTAAAGCATCGCCAAAGTTGTGAGGAAAATAATAGTAACCCTAGTTTTTTAACTAGATAGCTTGGTTCAACCCTAGACCTAACTCGCCAACAAACTCCCCAACGCCACTGCCACCTTATCAGCATTTGGCAAAATCTCTGCTTCTAATCCCATGTTTAGCGGAATGGCAGGTACATTTTTGGCGCCTAATGTTGCTACAGGAGCATCTAATGAGGTAAAACACTGTTGCATAATACGCGCAGCAAGGCTTTCGGCAAATGAATTAAGTAAAGGTTCTTCTGTTAAAACCAAACATTTGCCATGAGTTTTTACCGAAGCCATAATGGTTTCTTCATCTAAAGGCTGCAAGCTTCTTAAGTCTAAGACTTCAACTTTGCCAGCATGTTGCTTGGCTGCTGCCAATGCCCAATACACGCCCATACCATAAGTGATAACCACACAACTTTCACCATTATCTATTGCTTCTTCACTTGCTTGCAATACCTTATTTGCCTTACCAAAAGGAAGAATATAATCTTCATCTGGTTCAACACATCTTGCCAATTCTGTACCGGGATTTTTACTCCAATAAAGGCCTTTGTGTTCAAGCATGATGCAAGGATTGCCATCGTAATAAGCGGCTTTCATTAAGCCTTTCATATCGGCTGCATTACTTGGGTAAGCAATCTTAATTCCTTTTAACGTTAATAAAGTAGATTCTATGCTGCCACTATGGTATGGGCCACCACCACCGTAAGCCCCAATAGGAATGCGTATTACCGCGCTTACTGGATACTTGCCCATGGTTAAGTAGCTAGATTTTGTAATTTCACATACCAATTGGTTCATGCCTGTCCAGATATAATCTGCAAACTGAATTTCTACAATAGGTTTGGCCCCCACAGCACTCATGCCTGTTGTTGAACCAATGATATAGGCTTCTTGAATGGGGGTATTAAACACGCGGTTATCGCCATATTTCTGGGCTAAGGTAGCAGCTTCTCTAAATACCCCGCCCAATCTTGCGCCAACATCTTGCCCGTAAAACAAGCACTCAGGATGTTTGGCCAATAACTCATCTACAGCATGCAAAGCGGCATCTACCATTACTACCGGCTCTCTGCCTTCTGGCTTCCTATTTCCTAACTCTTCCGCTGCTCCGCTAGGTGCGTAAATATGGTCGAGCACAGTTTCTATACCTGGGTCTGGCGCAGCCACTGCTTGTTTAAAATATTGGGCTACTTTATCTGCTTCTATTTCTTCAATTTCTTTAAGGTCGGCCTCACTAATACCAATGCTTAACAAGTGGGCACGCAATTTTGGCTTAGGGTCATCTTTTAAATGTTTGGCCATATCCTCTTCGCTGCGGTACCATTCTTTGCGCACACCGCTGGTATGGTGCCCTAGCAAAGGAACTTTGGCATGCAATAAAATAGGAGCACGTTCTGTTCTGGCATAATCTATACATTGCAAAATGGCATTCCAAGATTTAAGAAAATCGCTGCCATCTACTCGCATGCGTTGCAGGCCTTTAAAACCTGCGGCATACTCGTAGGCATCCATGGCGCGCATTTCTGCGCTGCTGGCACTAATGCCCCAGTCATTGTCTTGAATCAAATAAATAATAGGTAACTTCTTTAGAATAGCCATTTGCCAAGCCTCTGCCACTTCACCCTCGGTAACAGAGCCATCGCCCAAACTACAAAGTACTACAGGGTTTTCTTCACTATCTAATAAACCTTGGCTTTCTAAATAGGCAATACCATGTGCCATACCGGTGGCAGGAATGGCTTGCATGCCGGTGGCAGAGCTAGAATGGAGCATACGCACAAAACCATCACGCTTTAAATTGGGGTGTGCATAATAGGTTCTTCCGCCAGAAAAAGGATCTTCTGCCTTGCCAAGTAATTGTAGCATAAGCTCGTACGGACTCATACCCATTCCTAGCAACATGCTTTCGTCGCGGTAATACGGCGCTGCAAAATCTGAAGCTGTAAGCTGCATTCCTGCTGCTAACTGAATGGCTTCGTGACCTCTACTGGTAGAATGTACGTATTTTGCAATTGGCCTGTTGGCATCGTATACATCGGCCATAGCACCCACGGCACACATGTGGGCATAGGCTTCTAATAAGATTTCTTTATCCATAATAGTGTGTGCAAGTTTAACGTAAAAACCTGAATTACCTGTTCAGATTTTATCCCAAATACCCATAAGTTTGCAATATGCGTACAGTAGAAAATTCTTTTGCAAAAATTGCCATTGCCGTAGCCTTCTCGCCAAGGTGCGAAGCAATACTTGCCGAAGCAAGATTAATTCAACAGCGTTTAGGAGCGCAAATGGTATTTATCCATATTGGAAAAAAAAGCTTACAAGAAGAACAATACCTTAAGCATTTATTGCATCGTTTTGAGTTGGATAAAGCAGGAAATGAAATAGTTTGGAGAGAAGGCGACCCTGTAGAAAACATTATTAGTATTTGCCAAGAACTAAATGTAGACCTATTGGTGGCAGGTGCTTTAGAAAGAGAAAGCCTGCTTAAATACTTTATGGGCGATATTTCTAGGCAGCTTAGCAGAAAAGTAAAGTGCAGTATGTTATTACTTACTGAACCAAGCACCCATCCTAAAGGTTTCAACTATTTAGTAGTGGAAGGTACAGATCATCCTAAAACAGAGAACACAATTTCTAAAGCAGTAGAGTTGGCTCAGGCATACCAAGCTGGCAATGTAACTATTATTCAAGAATCAGACCCAGGGAAAATGGCCCTCATACGTAGTGATGATTTGAAGGAAAACGAAGCCGACCAAATAAAAGAAGAGCTATTAAAAGAAGAGGACCAAAAACTAGAGGAAATTTTACGCTGCACAGATTGTGGAGATTTGAAATTATTTACCGAAAGAATTGAAGGCAAACCTGGCTATGTAATTTCTAATTATGCCCGTGAAAAAAATGCAGATTTATTGGTTGTAAATTCTTCCGATAAACCTATGAATTTATTAGACCGCGTTTTCCCCCACGACATCGAGCATGCTTTGGCAGATTTACCTTGTAGCTTATTAATAGTACATCCTAAAAATCAAGAGTAAACCCGTATTTTGCTAAGCCATTCAGAAAACATTAGTTTACTTGTAAGCATGGGCCTCATGCTTATTCTTGCGCGCCTATTTGGCGAATTCTTTAGGAAATTTAAAATGCCTTTGGTAGTTGGAGAATTAATTGCAGGAGTAGTAATTGGCCCTACAATTATTGGCCATTATTACCCAAATATTAGTGAGTTGGTGTTTACGCATAATAACCAAGCTACTTTATCGCTAAATAGTATTATTGGGATATCTATTGTGATGCTGCTTTTTGTAGCAGGCATGGAATTAAATCTTTCGGTAATAAGACAACAAGGAAAGGCGGCATTTACCACTAGTACCTTTGGTTTAATTATTCCTTTGGCCATAGGTTTTACCATAGCCTATTATGCAGCAGCCTTGTTTGGTAAAAACAGTTCCGACACCCTTGCCTTTGCCCTTTTTTTAGGAACGGCCATGTCTATTTCTGCACTTCCAGTTATTGCAAGAACGCTTATGGATTTGGGCTTGTTTAGAACAAAAGTGGGTTCTATTATTATTGCAGCCGCTATGTTTAACGACCTTATTGGCTGGATACTTTTTTCTATGACCATGGGTATGTTAACGGGTAGCGCAGACCATAGCGTTCTTTTTACGCTTTTATATACCATTGCTTACGCCATTTTAATGCTTACCCTAGGCAGGTTTCTCATCAATAAATCCTTGCCTTGGGCTTCAAAAAACTTTAGCTGGCCAGGAGGCTTTTTAAGTTTATCGTTAGGACTCGCATTTTTAGGGGCCGCTTTTACAGAATACATTGGCCTGCATGCCATCTTTGGTGCTTTTATTATTGGAATTGCCATTGGAGATTCTGTGCATGTAACAGAAAAAACCAAAGATATTGTTAATCAATTTGTGACTAACATATTTGCACCTTTATTCTTTGTTTCCATTGGGTTTAAGGTAAATTTCCTAGCCCATTTTGATCTGAAAATTACTGCCTTGGTTTTAATCATTGCCATGGTTGGTAAAATATTAGGTGCCTTTATTGGAGGGAAGTTAGGTGGTTTAAACAATACAGAAAGTTTGGCAATTGGATTTGGCTTAAATGCCAGAGGTGCCATGGAAATTATTCTTGCCTTATTGGCTTTACAAGCAAATTTAATTGGCGAAGAATTGTTTGTGGCTATTGTAATAATGGCTGTGGTAACGAGTATTATGGCTGGGCCAATGTTAAGTTGGCTGTTAAAAGTGAAACCTATTGAGGAGGTTTCTTAAATTTAAACTTTAATGGGTAAAGATAAATTAAGACGGTTTGAAGAATTCAAATCTTATGAAAATTGTTATGACTTCCCCTATCATTTAAAAGGGAAATGGCATGCGGAAGTATTTAAAAATAATAATCCCATTGTGCTCGAATTAGGCTGTGGTAAAGGCGAATACACTGTTGCACTATCAGAGGCATTTCCAGAAA
>JBIKKC010000153.1:0-5576 GCA_044360615.1 Bacteroidia bacterium
CAGCATAAGGTTCGTCTGCATTTTCTCTGAATAGATCTTCCAATTCATCTAAAGAAACTGTTTTTAAAAAGGCTGCAGCTGATGTTCCACTTTTGGGGTTTAGACGTAAATCCAAAGGGCCATCTATCTTTAAGGAAAACCCTCTTTCGGGGTTATCAATTTGCATAGACGAAACGCCTAAATCGGCTAAAACAAAATTTAATAAACCAGCTTCCTCAACAATTTGATCAATATCAGCAAAGTTCATTTTGCGCGGAAAAAATACATCTGGCCCATGCCCAAGTGCAGCAAGTCGTTCTGTAGTTTTTGGCAATTCATAAGGATCAACATCGGTAGCATATAACTTGCCGTTTGGCTTAAGGCATTTTAACATTTCCAAACTATGGCCACCATATCCAAGTGTAGCATCTAGCCCTACTTGACCTGGTTTAATTTGCAGAACATCCAATATTTCTTGAACACAAATGGAGCGGTGCATTCCTGCGGGAGTGGCCCCTTTATCTTTTATCTTTTGAATATCCTCTGCATACTTATCAGGTTGAAGCTCCTTATATTTCTCCTTGAAGGTTTTTGGGTGCGTTCCCTTATACCTAATTCTTCGTTGGGGTTTTGGATTATCTTCTTCCATTTTGTAAAGTTTACGGCCAAATTAACAATTAGAAAGCAACCAATTACACAATAAATGAATTTTATCTAACCAATCAATTGTGATTTCAAAAAAAGCCCCATTTACCTTGTATTTGGGGTTTTTCTTTTAAAGGTTTTTAGTAAATTGCCTCGGTTATTAAAACACAAGATATGAGCGATTTTAGAGTAAGAACCATGGCCGAAGTGGCTGCAGCAGGAGAAGAAGCAGAAATATTATTTTGGGTAGGTTGTGCAGGTAGCTTTGATGAACGTGCACAAAAAATTACCAAAGCGGTTGCTAAAATATTGCACAAGGCAGGCATTAACTTTGCCATACTAGGCACAGAAGAGGCATGCACTGGCGATCCAGCCAAACGCGCAGGCAATGAATTCTTGTTTCAAATGATGGCCATGCAAAATATTACTACGCTAAATATGTATGGCGTAAAAAAAATTGTTACCGCTTGTCCGCATTGCTTTAATACCCTTAAAAACGAATACCCAGAATTAGGAGGTAATTATGAGGTGTTGCACCATACAACTTTACTCAACCAATTGCTACAAGAAGGTAAAATTAGCATCTCTGGTGGAGCCTTTAAAGGGCAACGCATTACCTACCACGACAGTTGCTATTTAGGCAGAGCCAATGATATTTATGAAGCACCTAGAGAGGTAATTCAAAAGTTAGATGCTGCCTTGGTTGAAATGAAACGCAGCAAAGCCAATGGTTTGTGCTGTGGTGCAGGCGGCGCACAAATGTTTAAAGACGCAGAACAAGGAAAAAAAGAAGTAAACATTGAAAGAGCAGATGATATGTTAGAAGCCCAAGCGGGTATAGTAGCCGCGGCTTGTCCATTTTGTATGACCATGCTACGCGATGGTGTTAAACACCACAATAAAGAAGCAGAGATAGAGGTTAAGGATATTGCAGAATTACTGGCTGGAGCTATGGAGTTATAATACCCTAACTTGCATCATCCTCCTCTTTCAATTTCAATATCTGATCTAAAGCATCTGGAACTACATCGCTGCAAATGGTAATAAAGCTGCCTGGTTCCGCATTTTTAATGGCAAAGGCAATGGCTTCTGTTTCCTTTTTAATAACCGTTAACTTCTTATTTGCATCTACTTCATAAATTCCTTTGCTTATTAAATCTATAATCTCTTGCTCAGTTTTACCACGCATGTTTTTATCTTGTCTAATGATAATTTCATCAAACATTTTTGCAGCAAGTTTACCTAAAGCAATGGTGTCTTCATCTCTTCTATCCCCAACACCTGCTATAATACCAACATGCTTGGCATTAATCTTAGAAAGCATATCGGCTATGGCTTCAAAACCGGCTGCATTGTGCGCATAATCTACCATTACATCAAAGCGCTTAAACCTAAAAATATTCATGCGGCCAGGTGTTTGTGCCGGACCAGGAATAAAGGTTTGTAAAGCAGTTCGCATATCTTCTATTTTAAACTGACGTATAAAGCCTGCCAATAAAGTTGGCAATACATTGGCAATATTATACGTTGCCCTACCTCCAAAAGTAAGTGGTATATTAACAACTTTTTCTACCCTTATTTTCCAAGTGCCTTTACAAATGGTTACATACCCATTTTCATAAATAGCTGCCAAACCATTAGCTTTCATGTGCGCCTGTATCAATGGATTATTTTCGTCCATACTAAAATAAGCTACCTTACATTCTAGCTCTTTTGCCATGGCTGCGGCATGCACATTGTCTGCATTTAAAATAGCATAGCCACTTGGCATTACGCTTTTTACTACTACAGATTTTACTCTAGCCAACTGCTCTATGGTATCAATATCTTGCAGACCTAAATGATCTTCGGCAATATTGGTAACAATAGCTAAATCGCATCTGTGAAAGCCCAAACCAGAGCGCAATATGCCACCACGTGCAGTTTCCAAAACCGCAAAGTCTACTGTTGGGTCTTTCAATACAAATTCTGCACTAACCGGGCCAGTACAATCGCCACGCATCATCATTTGATTTTGTATGTAAACACCATCTGTAGTAGTATAACCAACTTTATAACCCATGGCTTTTACCATATGCGCCATAAGCCTTGTGGTTGTAGTTTTACCATTGGTACCTGTTATAGCAATAATAGGAATTCTTGCACTGGTACCTGGAGGATATAACATGTCTATTACTGGCTCTGCCACATTTCTTGGTAATCCCTCTGCTGGGTCAATATGCATTCTAAACCCTGGGGCTGCATTTACTTCTAATATTGCACCTCCATTATTTTGAATTGGTTCAGACAAACTTGGCGCCATTATATCTATACCGCAAATATCTAAACCAATAATACGTGCAATGCGCTCGCACATAAAAATGTTATCGGGATGCACATAATCGGTTACATCTGTTGCCGTTCCACCTGTACTTAGATTGGCGGTTGGCTTGAGCCAAAGTTCCTCTCCTGCCTTTAAAACACTTTCTAATGTAAGACCTTTTTTATCCAAAATATCTCTGGTAAAATCATCTACTTTAATGCTAGTTAAGGTTTTTTCATGACCATAACCTCTCCTTGGATCTTTGTTAGTGATATCTATTAGCTCTTGAATGGTATGCTTGCCATCACCCGTTACAGAAGCAGGTTTGCGTATGGCCGCCGCTACAAACTTATAATTTACAACCAATACCCTATGATCTAAACCAGTAATAAACTTTTCTACAATAACACCACGCGAATATTTTTTAGCAGCCTCAAACCCTCTTAAACTATCTTCCCAAGTTCTTAAATCTGTGGTAGCGCCCTTACCATGATTGCCATCTATAGGTTTAGTAACAGCAGGATAACCAATTTTATCAATAGCCTCCTTTAAACCTTCTTCTGAATACACAATTCTTCCTCTTGGTACTGGAATCTCTGCAGCTTCTAATAAGTTTTTAGTTTCTTCCTTATCACAAGCAATATCTACTGCAATGCTGCCTGTTGTACTCGCAATAGTGGCTCTTATGCGGCGTTGATTTACCCCATAACCCAATTGTACTAAGGAGTGTCTATTAAGCCTTATATATGGAATTCCTCTTGCAACAGCTTCATCTACAATACAACCAGTACTTGGCCCTAACCTATCATCTTCTCTTATTTCTCTTAAATTTTGAATATCCTCGTCTAGCGAATACTCTGTTCCAGCAATAAGTGCTTCGGCAATGCGCACCGAGGCTTTGGCAGTATAAATACCTGCCTTCTCTTCCATATAACTAAAAACAACATTGTAAACCCCATGCTTGCCTGTACTGCGTGTTCTTCCAAAGCCGCATTCCATACCCGCTAGGGTTTGCAACTCTAGTGCGATATGCTCTATCACATGTCCCATCCATGTTCCCTCTTCTACCCTACTAAAAAAACCACCTGGTGTTCCCACAGAACAACGATGCGAATACATGGTCGGAAATAATTTCTCCAAACGCGTTCTAAATCCTTCAATCTTATTGGTTGGATGTTCTTCCATCTCCTCCAAATCAAGGCGCATCTGAATAAGCTTATGGCGCTTAACACTCCAATAATTAGGGCCGCGCATTACTTTAATGTCTAGTATCTTCATCGTTTGTGAATTAATTATTACCTAATAGTTGAGGCTATATAAAGTCAAAACTTATATTTGCCACATAACGATAATAAATAATAAATTGGAATTACCAAAAGGAAAACTGGTTTCTGTAGGCGGAGCCGAAGATAAGGGAACTGATTTAGAAGAAGGATTTGTGCAAAGAAACCGTTTAAACTTCTTTGAATTAGGCATACTTAAGCGCATTGTAGACGAAGTGGGAGGTCCAACCAAACACATCGAAGTAATCACCACCGCATCTTCCATTCCAGAAGAAGTTGGACAAAATTATATGGATGCTTTCGGTAAAATTGGCTGCACCAATATTGGCATCATGGATATACGTAAACGCGAAGATGTACAAAACCCAGATTATATCGAACGCATTCGCAAAGCTGATGGCGTTATGTTTAGTGGTGGCGATCAACTGCGCTTAACCAGCATTTTTGGCGGCACAGAAATCTATCAAATCTTACACGACCGCTACCAAGAAGAAGATAATTTTGTAATTGCAGGTACCAGTGCTGGAGCAATGGCCATGAGCAATACTATGATTTATCAAGGCAAAAGCGACCTAGCCCATTTAAAAGGGGAAGTAAAACTTACCACCGGTTTAGCTTTTGTGGGCAATGTAATTATAGATTCTCACTTCGATAAACGAGGTCGTTTTAACCGTTTGGCTCAAGCCGTTGCTAGTAACCCACAATGCACTGGGATTGGGCTTGGCGAAGATACTGGCGTGGTTATTACCCACGGCAATCAATTAGAAGTAGTAGGCAGTGGTGCTGTAGTTATTGTAGATGGCAGAGATATTATGCATACCAATATTACAGAAGTAGGTTTGGGCGAACCTATTGCCGTTGAGAATTTAAGAGTAAGCATTATGGTTAGAGGTAACCAGTACTTGCTTAAACAACGCAAATTTGTGGCTACTGCAGAGGCCTTAGCTTAATCTTTATAAATAGCGGTTTGAACCGATTCTGTTGCAGAGGCCCAGGCTCTGTACATGCCTTCACTATTAAAAGGTAGCGCTATATTTCCATGGCTATCTATGGCCACTAAGCCTCCTTCTCCACCCATTTTTACCAACTTATCATTTACCACCAACCTGCAGGCTTCCTGTAAAGAAAGTCCTTTGTACGCCATTAAACAACTAATGTCGTAAGCCACTACAGCACGCATAAAAAACTCTCCGTGACCAGTGCAGCTTATTGCGCAAGTAGCATTGTTAGCATAGGTTCCTGCACCAATAATGGGGGTATCTCCTACTCGGCCAAAACGCTTATTGGTCATGCCTCCAGTGCTAGTTGCGGCAGCTAAATTGCCGTATTGATCCAAAGCTACGGCGCCAACTGTTCCAAACTTCTTT
>JBIKKC010000154.1:0-5558 GCA_044360615.1 Bacteroidia bacterium
TCTAATTTTTTCAGAATAAAAAACATATTTACCATCTTTTAATTGTTTGTAAAAAAAGATGTTAGATAACGATCGTTGTAAACGTTTACTCGAATGGTTTATAATTTGTAATAACTCCGCTGCTTCTATTGAATTGTTTTGTATTTCCATTTCCTGAAGCAAGGAAACTGAGGTTAATATACCATTCATTGGCGTATTAATTTCGTGCATTTGAATCAAACCATACTGCTCTATTATATCTTTTTGCTTGTCAAAATAGATTTTTACTTTTCTTTCTGCATCTTCCAGTTTCGACTCTACCATTTTTAATAAATCCTGAAGCGAAAATGGTTTTATTAGGTAATCACTTGCTCCCAAATTCATTCCTATGCGGATATCTTCATGATTGTGTTTGGCTGAAATAAAAATAAATGGCGTTAAACTAGATTCTTCATCACTTTTAATCGCATTTAGCACACCATATCCATCCATAAGTGGCATCATTATATCACAAAGAATTAAATCAGGATTTACTTGTTTAGCTAAACGTACCCCTTCAACTCCATTTGCGGCAGTATAGATTTCAAAATCATTTAAGGAAAGCGCGTCCGAAATGTTTTCTCTTATATTGTCTTCGTCTTCAATTACCAGTATTTTTTTCATTTTAAATATTGTTTTTAAAATCAATTTTTATCCTTGTGCCTTTTCCTTCCTCAGATTCAATCTTTAAATTTCCTTGGAGTAGTTCTACCATATTTTTAACAATAACCAAGCCTAAACCCACTCCTTTTATTTTTCCGACATTACTGGCCCTGAAGAACTGTTCAAACAATTTAGGTTGATCCAGAACAGGAATTCCTATCCCAAAATCTTGCAATATTAGCACCAATTTACTCTCTTGAAAATCAATTTCTAAAATTGGATCAGGCCTATCTTGCGAATATTTAAATGCATTACTTGTAATGTTTTCTATTATCATTTCAAGAATTTTAACATCCATTTTAATGTTATATGGTTTGCCTTTAATTATTGTTTCTATTTTCCTTGGAATTTTCTGAGTTAGCAGAAGTTTTTCCATAATCGCGGCAACTGCTTCCTCCATGTTTAAGTCGCTTAAATTAATAACAAATTTATTCGAATCAATTTTTCCCAGTTTAAGTAAACTATTGAGTAAATCAGACATATGTATTACTTCAGACTGAATAATGTCTGTATACTTTTTCAATTTATCACTAATGGGTATTTTTGATTTTGCTAATTGCATAGAAATTAACTCATTGCTTGAGCTAATTGTGGTTAAAGGGGTTCTAAATTCATGGGAGGTTAATGTAATAAATCTGCTTTTTAATAATGTAAGCTCTTTTTCTTGAATTAACATTTGCCTCAAATTTTCTTCCGCATTTTTGGTTTTCGTTATATCACTTATTTGTACACAATATATTTTTTTAGGCTCTTTTGTTAAAGTAAAAATTCTACATTGATTCCAAACCGTTTCAGTATTTTTTTGTAATGTGTATTCAAATACCCTTTCAATATCATCTTTAGCTACTTCCAACAGTATATTATACATACTTAAAGTAAATGGATAAGGTTTGATAAGCGTTTCAAATTTTTTATTCAAATATTGATGTTTAGGAATCGCTAAATTCTCTATGTCTTTTGCCCAAGCATTGGTGATTACCAATTCATCATTTATCTCTAATACAATATCCTCAATTGAAGTCAAAATAGCTTTAATCTGAGCCTCACTTTTTGCTATTTCTTGTCGTGATTTGATTCTTTCTAACCCAATTTTATGTTTTTCTAATATAAATCCAATACTTCCTAAATAAGGTTCGAGTTTCTCTGTCAAATCAAGAGAATATCCATTTGAATTATTAGCCAATCCTAAAACGGAAACCATTTCGTGGTTCCTGAAAATAGGAATACCAATAAAGGTTTTTATTTTTGGTTTTTCTGCAGAAATTTCTCCTGTAAAGATGTCGTTCAAAACATCATTGTTTATATATGGTTTTTTCTCACCAAATATAGTTCCAAATAGTTTTTTTAAATTTCTAATTTCATCTAATTTGGTTGCATGGTTTTGTGAGTCTTGGGCATAAGCAATATCTGCAAATGCGATTGAGCGCACATTTGGATTTCCATTTTCATCAAAGTTTACCTCACAAATACATCCGAAATCACTTTTAGTTTGCTTCAAAATGTCATCTAGCAAAAGCCTAAAAGTTGCGTTTATGTCATCTGTTTTTATGTATAATTTTTGAATTTTCGTAATTAATTCCAACTGTCTTTTAGTTTCTTGTAATTTTAGATTTATGGCAATTTTATCATCCACAACTCTTGAAGTTCCTATATAATTTATTTTTTTTCCATCAAGGTTATCTACTTTCTTTAATAAAATTTCTAGATAAGTATATGTCCCATTTTTTTTCTTAAAACAAAGTGTTAATGTGTCTGCCCTTCCCTCCAAAATATTTTCAGGAACATTTTTCCTCATAAATTTGATTATAACATCAATATTATCTGGATGGATAAAATTAATAAACCTTTGGCCTAGTAATTCATCTGATGTATAACCAGTTATTTGTAAGCAGTTTGGCGTAACATAACTATATCTATAAAATTGGTCAACAACAAATATTGCTTCTTGGATATTGGTTACAATCTGATTTAATGATTCTTCTGATTTTTGTAAGGCTTTTGTGGTTTGAAATACATCTGTAACGTCTGTAAAAACGCCGCTAATACCAATAAAATTCCCATTAACGTCTAGTATGGATTCTACCGAATAGCGCAGGTTTTTTGTTTTTTTATCTTTTGTTAGAATAGTTCCATATCCTGTTGCTTCACTTATTTCAAGGTTGGCAAGTTTTACGAATACATTTTTTACATTTTCTTGGATCTCAATTTCTTGGTTTATTCCAAGTGGCTTTAATAGAATATCTTGTTTTGAAAAACCACTTATGGTCTCATAGTTATCGCTTACATAAATTACTTCTCCCTTATTGTTTAGATAATAAATAATACTTTTCGAATTATCCATTACTTGTCTAGCATTTCTGCTAGGGTCAATTATAATGTTATCTATACTCGGACTATTTTTAATTTCTACAAAAGATAAAGCATAGATCCTTTCTTGAGAATTAATTACAATAGGATTAATATAGAATTCGCATACCAAATTATTTAAATTTAATGGAAAGGAAATTGAATGGTTAATGCAACTTTGAATTTTGGCCGAAACTAAAATCGCGTTTTTAGGTGATATAATTTTCAAGAAATTCTCACCTACTGTAATGTTTTCTTCAAATAATTTTATTGCCCTTTGGTTTAAACCTAGCGTCTGAAAATCTTGATTGATCAGTATTTGTGCGTTGCCATTAATGGTTAATTCGCTAAAAAAATATTTTGGAATTAGTTTCTTATAATATTCAATGGTTTTTAAACTCTCTTGATGAGATTCTGTAACACTGTAATTCTTAAAAATAAGGCAATAGTAACCATTTTCTTTTGGCACGAAAGAACAGCTCGTTTCAACCGATAGCAATCCACCATATTTATTTTTTATTTGAATGTCTATCTTTTGGCTTTCAACCAATTTTGCTGATTGAATAATGTTTCTGATTCTATTTTTTTCAGAATGAATTAACTCGATAAAATTATTATTACTATTTTGGAATTCATTTTCAGCTAATCGGCTGTAAGCCGGATTGGTAAAAAAAATGTTGAAGTTTAAATCCAAAAAAACAACAGGTTCAGCAATCGATATAAATGCACCTTGGAATAACCGTCTTTCTTCATTACTCTTTTTTTCGATTGTTGAATTTTCATTTAATTCTTCCGGTTTCTCAAAAGAGCTTATTTTTTGAATATTATTATTTGAAATATAGTCAAAAACATCCTTCAACTTATCTTTGTCAAAAACGTGCGTTATTCCATAAAAATTTAATGACTCTTTGAAATTAGGTTCTTGATAGGCTGTTAGCATTGCAATTTCTATGTCACTAGATATGCTTTTATAATATTGAATAACGTCAATGAAATCAACACCTGGAAATTGAAAATCCAACAAAATAAGGTTTGGCACTTCAGCACTTTCTTTGAACTTTTTTAAATTAGCAGGTGTGGCAATCCAAACTAAATCTATATTGCCCAATATTGGTTTTAAGGATCTTTTTAGCGCAAAAAAATCAGCCTCATCATCTTCGATGCATACTATTTTGATTTTTGTCATTTAACAACGAATCTAAGATTCCTACTTTTATGTTAAATGTAATATTGTAGAAATAATAAATTAAAAAGATGATTTTAAATTTTGCATTGATTTCATCTACATTTTAATTAGCTGCAAAATTACTCCAAGATTTCCAAGCCTTTGGCCTAAAATCAAAAAACCGGCCTAGGCCGGTTTTTTGATTTGTATTACTAATTTAAGATTAGTATCTGTACATCTCAGCTTTAAATGGTCCTTCAACCTTAACTCCGATATAATCTGCCTGTTCGTTTTCTAAAACAGTTAAAGTAGCACCAATATGCGTTAAATGTAAGAAAGCTACTTTCTCATCTAAATGCTTAGGTAATACGTAAACTTTGTTTTCGTAGTTAGCGTGGTGGTTCCATAATTCTATTTGAGCCAAAGTTTGGTTAGAGAATGAATTACTCATTACAAAACTTGGGTGACCCATAGCACAACCTAAGTTTACTAATCTACCTTCGGCTAAAACGATAATTTCGTTTCCGTTGATGTTGTAGATATCTACTTGTGGTTTTAGGGTGTATTTTGTTGAACCGTAGTTTTTGTTTAACCAAGCCATGTCAATTTCATTGTCGAAATGGCCAATGTTACAAACGATAGCCTTATCTTTCATGTTCATGAAATGACGGTCGGTAATGATTTTTAAATTACCTGTTGCGGTAACAAAAATATTAGCACGACTGCAAGCTTGCTCCATGGTAACTACTTCAAAACCGTCCATTGCTGCTTGTAAAGCACAGATTGGGTCGATTTCAGTAATTAAAACACGGGCACCAGCACCACGTAAAGACTCAGCAGATCCTTTACCTACATCACCGTAACCAGCAACAACAGCTACTTTTCCAGCCATCATAATATCTGTAGCTCTACGGATAGCATCTACTAAAGATTCTTTACAACCGTATTTGTTATCAAATTTAGATTTGGTAACAGAATCGTTTACGTTAATAGCTGGCATAACTAAAGTACCTTTTTTCATACGCTCGTATAAGCGGTGAACACCGGTAGTAGTTTCTTCAGATAACCCTTTGATGTCTTTTGTTAATTCTGGGTAACGGTCGAAAACCATATTGGTTAAATCGCCACCATCATCTAAAATCATATTTAAAGGTTGGCCACCTTCAAAAGCGAATAATGTTTGTTCAATACACCAGTCAAATTCTTCTTCGTTCTGACCTTTCCATGCGTAAACAGGAGTACCTGCAGCAGCAATAGCAGCAGCAGCGTGGTCTTGGGTAGAGAAAATGTTACAAGAACTCCAGGTAACTTCTGCACCTAATTCCTTAAGGGTTTCGATAAGTACAGCAGTTTGGATGGTCATGTG
>JBIKKC010000027.1:0-16719 GCA_044360615.1 Bacteroidia bacterium
AAAGAGTTCAATTTCATTTTTGAACACTACTTCACATCTGTCTTGGTTCAAACCGAAAAAAGAAATTTATTAACTTGGGTTGAAGCCGATATAAATGATGTAAGTAGCCTGCAAGTGGCTATGAAAGACATACACACGGTTTACCATTGTGCTGCTTTGGTTTCTTTTGTGGCCAGTGATAGAGACCGATTGATGAAAATTAATGTAGAAGGTACGGCCAATATGGTAAATGCAGCCTTGGCGGCTAAAGTGCCTGTATTTTGCTATGCCAGTTCTGTGGCAGCTTTGGGCAGAAAGAAGCAAGGCGATGTGATTGATGAAAGTGCCAAGTGGGAAGAGAGTAAATACAATAGTAATTATGCCATTAGTAAATATAAGGCAGAGTTAGAAGTATGGCGCGGGGCAGAAGAAGGCCTTAAAGTTTGTATGGTAAACCCAGGTGTAATTTTAGGATTAGGAGATTACAAGAAAGGTTCTAATGCTATGGTTCACACAGTTTATAAGGGTTTACCTCTATATTCTATGGGAGTAAATGGCTATGTAAATGTTAAAGATGTGGCTAGAGCAATGCACCAATTGGTGCAGCAACAAATTTTTGGTAAGCGCTTTGTAATGGTAGCCGAGAGTTGCCAAATAAGAGAGTTGTTTTTTATGTTGGCAGACGGCTTTGGTGTTAAACGTCCTTTTATTAAAGTTACACCGTTTATGGCCGAGATTGCTTGGCGAATCATGTATGTGGTAGCTCTGTTTAAAAGCGATGCCTTGCCTATTACTAAAGAAACAGCAAGAGCAGCAAACCATGTTTCGCGGTATGATGCTGCTCGCATTAAAAAAGAACTGAATTTTGAATTTATTTCTATACCGGCAACTGTAACTGAGTGTTGCCAAACTTATCAGCAATTTATAAATTATACTATATGAAAAAGATGATGCTGGGCCTAGCCCTTTTGTTAACTTTGGTAGCATGCAAACAAGAAGCTGCTCAAAACAAAAACAGTTATGAGCAAATGTTGAACCGCAGTTTGCAAGTTAAAGATTACCAAACTGCCATTACTGCTATACACTTGCTTTTGTTAAGTGATAGTACCCAAAGACAATATTTAGACTCTTTGCCAGAGTTATATGTAGCAGTTAGAAATATTGATGCTGCAGAATTTTATACCGATATGGCCTTGAAAAGCGCACCTAATAATGAAAAGTTGATGCAAGTAAAGGCATTGTGCTTAGAGAATAAGGGCGATTTTGAAGGCACTTTAGATTTAATGAATAAGTTGTATGCCACCACCAATAAGATTACTTACTTATATCAAATTACTGCCATTCAATTGCAAGGTGGCGATATGGATAATGCCGCAAAAGGCTTAAAGACCTTAGAAACAAAAATGGAAAACAGCACAGATAGTGTAGATTTTATGTTGTCTGCAACAGAGAAACAAAAAGTTCCTATTAGGGCTGCTGTGTACCATTTAAAAGCGTATACCTTGGCACAAAACCGCGATTTAATGGCCGCAAAAGGATTATGGGAAAAGGCACTTAAAGAGTACCCTCAATTTGTTGCCGCTAGAGAGGCGTATATGCAGTTAATGCAAGGTGCAAGAAGGTAATAAGGGTTTTTATTCCGCTAGCTTAAAATGCGTTTGCATAATGCCAAGTAATTCTGGGTAGAGGGCTTTGCTTGAACCAAGAATGGTGCGGCCAAAAAGATGATTATTGCGGCCAGAAAAGTCGCTAACAATGCCGCCTGCTTCTTCAATTAAGCAAATGCCACCTGCTACATCCCACGGACTTAACCCATATTCGAAGAAGCCATCAAATCTGCCACAGGCAGTGTAGGCCAAATCTACCGCAGCACTTCCCATTCTGCGCATACCTTGGGTATTTTTCATGAGGTGTTTTAGGGTGTCTAAGTATAGTTCCATGATTTTAAAATCGTAGTAGGGAAAACCAGTTGCTAATAAAGATTTTCCTAGCTCTGCATTTTGTTTTACGCGAATGGGTTTGCCATTTAACCAAGCGCCACCATCCTTCCAAGCGTAAAAAAGTTCGTCGCGGTTAATTTCATAAACCACACCCAACACTGGTTTTTGATGGTGCAAGAGGCCAATACTAACGCTATACACGGGTAAGTCGTGAATAAAATTAGTGGTGCCATCCAAGGGGTCAATCACCCACATCCATTCTTTTTCATCGCGGGCAACTGTATTTTCTTCTGTAATAAAACCTGCTTCAGGCAAAAGTTGGTTCAAACCTCTTACCAATAGTTTTTCTGCCTCTTGGTCTACATAACTAACCAGTTGGTTAAAGCTTTTTACTTCTACCACCTCGGCATTAAAATGTTTGCGTTCTGTGGCAATAAAATTACCTGCTGCCTTTGCTATGGTGCAGGTTTGGGTGCATACTTGTTTAAGGTCTATCATCCTACGAATATAAGCATCGGAATTTGTAAGGGGTTCATTAAATTTTTCTAACTTGCCGCCATGAATTTTCCTTCTTCTCTTATCGAAAATGCGGTTAATGAATTGTCGAAGTTTCCGGGTATAGGCAAAAAATCTGCATTAAGAATGGTGCTTTACCTATTAAAGCAGGAAGAAGCTGCGGTTACCAAAATGGGTGAAGCTATAATTAAGTTACGCAAGGAAATTAGATTCTGCGAGCGTTGCCATAATGTGAGCGATTTGGCCTTGTGCAATATTTGTAGCAACCCTAAGCGCGATCCTCAGCTTGTTTGTGTGGTGGAAGATTTACGCGATGTAATGGCCATAGAAAACACCAATCAGTTTAGTGGCAATTACCATGTTTTGGGGGGCTTAATTAATCCTATTCAGGGGGTAGGGCCGGATCAATTGCAAATAGATTCTTTGTTGAACCGAATTAAAGAACTAGAGGTGAAAGAAATTATTTTGGCTTTAAGTGCTACCCTGGAAGGCGATACCACTGCTTTTTATTTGTCTAAAAAACTTAATCCTTTGGGAGTGAATATCTCTGCCATCTCAAGGGGCATTGCCATTGGTGGAGAATTAGAATATGCCGACGAAATTACCTTAGGCCGCTCTATTGCCAATCGGATTCCCTACCGTACTTAATGAGGTAGCTTTTTCTTTTTTTTGTTTGCTGTTGCAAGCGCTTAGGTTCAACCCGCCTAACAGCAATAAACTTAAAAATGCACTAAGTATTAATTTCATGGTTTGGTATTTTTATTAAACTAAGACGCTTCAAAGATCCTTTTTGTTACAAAAGCTGCAATTTTTTTTGGCTGAACCTTACAATTTGATAGTTGAAATTCAATTTTGAGCAGGTAAAACAATTTTATATCACTTACCTTCGTTAGCTCAATAACCTATGCAGCTATCCGTTATTATTGTTAACTATAATGTAAAGTATTTCCTAGAGCAGGCGCTTTACACTGTTAGAAAAGCTTGTCAGAACATTGACAGTGAAATATTTGTGGTAGACAACCATTCTGTGGATGGTAGTTGCGAAATGGTTAAAAAGATTTTCCCAGAGGTAATTTTAATTGAGAACAAAGAGAACTTAGGCTTTGCCAAGGCCAATAATCAGGCTATTAGGCAAGCAAAAGGCAAATATGTTTTATTGTTAAACCCAGATACGGTAGTAGAGGAAGATTGTTTTAATAAGGTAATTCGCTTTATGGAGCATACTCCCGATGCGGGGGCTGTTGGGGTGAAAATGATTGATGGTTCTGGAAAGTTTTTACCCGAATCTAAACGCGGCTTACCTACGCCAGAAGTTGCCTTTTTTAAGATATCTGGCTTAGCAGCAATTTTCCCTAAATCGAGGAGATTTGGCAAGTACCACTTAGGTTTCTTAGACAAGGAAAGCATACATGAAGTAGAAGTGCTGGCAGGTGCTTTTATGCTATTGCGCCACGACGTGTTAAAGCAGGTTGGCCTATTAGATGAAGATTATTTTATGTACGGTGAAGACATAGATCTTAGCTATTGTATTCAAAAGGCAGGGTATAAAAATTACTATTTTCCAGAAACAACCATCATTCATTACAAAGGCGAGAGTACCAAGAAAACCAGTGTTAACTTTGTATTTACCTTTTACAAAGCCATGGTAATTTTTGCCCAGAAGCACTACTCTAAACGCCATGCCCGTAATTTTAGTTTTCTCATCCACTTTGCCATTTATTTAAGAGCCTTTGCGGCAATTGTGAGCAGGTTTGTTTCAAAAGTATTCGTTCCTGTGCTAGATTTTACGGCTATCTTTATAACGCTATCCTTAGTTGTTAATTTTTGGAGTAACCAGAAATACCAAGTACCAGAGGCTTATCCAGAGGGTGTGGTAAATTATAATAGTATGGTTTACGTATTACTTTGGATAGTAGGTTTAGGTTTGGCAGGTGCCTACAATAAACGTAAAACATTTTTGAGTGTGGCTAAGGGTATAGCCTTTGGTACGCTTGCTATTGCGGTTTATTATGCATTTGTAGGCGAGCAATACAGATTTTCTAGAGCCATTATTTTACTAGGTTCATTAGCGGCAATATTAGATGCTTACCTCATTCGCGTGGCGCTGCACTTTATTCATTTTAAGCGTTGGAGCTTTACCATGAGCAGAGATTTGCGTACCATCATTGTAGGTAATCCTTCAGAGGTTTCTCGCGTGCAAGAGTTGCTTATTAAATCTAAAAGCAGAAGTGAGTACCTAGGTTATGTTTCTGTTGAACTAGCTAACGACAATGCCCATTATTTGGGAGATGTAGCCGAGCTTCCCGGTATAGTAAGTTTGTTTGGCGTAGAAGAAATTATTTTCTGTAGTAAGGATTTGCCAGCCAGCAGAATTATAGAATGGATGGGGAGTATAGAATCGGGCGATATTTTATACAAAATTGTTCCCGAAGAAAGCTTGTTTATTATTGGCAGCAACAACAAAAATACACCCGGAGATTTTTATACCATTGAGATAAACTTAAAGTTGGCTAAGGCTTTTGAGCAACAAAAGAAGCGTGTGTTTGACATTGCATTGAGTATACTTTTACTTATCTTCTCTCCTTTGCTTATGCTTTTTGTTAAGCGTCCACTTAATTTTTTTAGCAATATTTTTAAAGTTTTTGGAGGCGAAAAAACCTGGGTTAGTTATGCCAATGCAGATAATATCAAATTGTTGCCATCCTTAAAATCTGGGGTTGTAAGTCCGCTAGATGCGCACCGTAATAAGCAACACAACCCTGTAACCATACAAAAATTAAATTTCTTATACGCTAAAGATTATTCGGTAGAGAAAGACTTGTTAATAGTGTTAAAGTCTTTACGCTCTATTGGCAACTAAAGCAGCTTAAAGTTGCTAAGATATTTTAACACAGCCTTAGCCAATACAACAGGTTCTTCTTGCATGGCCATGTGACCAGAATTTTCTAATAAACAAATTTCTGCTTGCTGGCAAAGGCTTGCTAGGTTCAGCATGGCTTCTTTAGGTATTAATTCATCGTAAGCGCCTATCCCAAAAAATACAGGCAATTCGGTTTGAACCAAAAGCGCACGATGCTCTAATCTTTCCTTCATGCCTAAGGCTGCTGTTATAATACCCTCTTCTGGCCCAGCAATAGCTTCTTGTATAGCCTTAGCCACATAAGCCTCTTGGCGATTACTCTCTTTAAATAAGCCAGGAATAAAATTCTTTACATAAGCCTCTTTTCCATGGCTGCGGATAAATTCAACTACTTGGTCTCTTTTAGCTTTGCGTTCTTCAGAATCGGCTAAGGCTGTAGAATGAATTAAGCCAAGCCCTTTTAATTTTTGAGGAAATTGATGCGCAAATTCTAGACTCACATATCCTCCCATAGAATGCCCCAGCATCACACAGGTTTCTATTTGTAAGGCATCTAGTAAATGTTTAACCTCACGCGCCATGGCAGCCATGGTAATATCCGGTTCAACCCCACTTTTGCCAAAACCTGGTAAGTCTGGAACCAGTACTTTACAATGGTCCTTAAACAACAACACCTGCTCATCAAAGCAGGTGTTGTTTTCGCAGAAACCATGTAAGAGTACTAGGCATGTTGATCCATTGCCATGTACTTTATAGTTTAACATATTAATAGAATAAAAATCTATTGTCTTTTACATTCTTAATTTCTTTAAGTACTTCAAAATAGTTGTACTCCAAACGTTGTGATAGGTTATTAGAAATTTCTTGCTTTTGCGCATCGTAATTTGGTTGTGCTGGCGCTGGTGTAATTTTAGTAACTTGATAAGCATACACTGCAGCATCTCCTTTTACAGGCCCGCTTAATTTGTTTAATGCTGTTGTTCCAGCAACAGTTCCAGCAAATGATGGATCGTAACCAATATAAGGAATGCTAGCATTTTCAAACGACATTCCTGGTACAGGTGTTAAAGGCTGGTTAACATTTCTGCTAACTGCATCTAGCGTAGTTGCACCTTCCATAGCAGTTTTCATTTTTTCTAATAATTGCTCTGCCTTTTTATCTTTCTTAAAATCGTTGCTTACGCGTTCTTTAGCTGCCTCAAAATTTGATTTTCCTTTTTCGCGAATGGTTGTTAAAGTAGCTATAACATATTTGTCTTCGCCAACAGTTAATACATCACTTACATCGCCAACTTTTGCGTTAAATGCCCAGCGCACAGCCTCTCTAGCTTCGCTGTAACCCGGTAAGAAATTATCTGTTTCGCGCACAAATTCTGCTACACGCTTTACCATTTTCTTTTCTTCAACAGTTTTGTTAAAGTCGTCGGCATTGGTGCTGGCGGCAGCAAACTGACTCGCATCGTTAAATGCCATAGATGTTGTTTGCTCGCTGGCTTCAACTGCTCTAGATAATACACCAGCTGTAACAGTCTTCTTGCTTTTATCTCCAGTTACTTTAACAACATGAAATCCGAATTGTGTCTTAATCACAAATAGGTCGTTTTTATTGTGAGATTTAACGGCATCATTAAATTCTTTTACCATAGCTCCTTCAGTAAACCAACCTAAATCACCACCACGGTCTTTGGTACCGTCTGTTCCAAATTGAGCAGCTAGAGCAGCAAAGTCTTCTCCTTTGCGAATACGGCCTAAAATTTCATTTGCCTTAACTTCCGAAGCAGCAGTATCTGCATTTGTTGCACCTTCAACGCGAAGAAGAATATGGCTTGCACGCATGCTAAATAAGCTATCTTGCTTAATGCCTGCAATTTTGTATAAAGACCATGAGCCATTTTCAAAAATTGGTCCTATTACGGTTCCAACAGAATCATTAAATAATCTGGCTTGAACCGATTCTGGATAGTCACTTCTGCGCTTAGGCGTTGGGTCAAACTTTACATCACTATTTAAATCTACATAATTGGTATCATTATCTGCCACCTGAAATTGTCCCACCTGGTCGTAAGCCCATTTTTGAACTGTTGCCGAATCTTGAGAAGTAGGAGCAAAATCCCAAACCACAAATTCTAATTTACGGCTGTTCTCTTTCTCTTTGTACTTATCCATATTCTTTTTAAAGTACGACTTAAGTTCGCTTTCTTCGGGAACAATGCTAGAATCTGCAATGGTAGTATAAGGAATAGCCACCATGTTTATTTCGGCAGTTTGACTCCTACCTACAAATACGCTTTTTGCTTCTAAGCTAGTGCCATAAACACCTTTCTTAAGAAGGGTGGCAAATTTGCGTTGAAGGGTTTCTGTGGTAATATAATTTTCAAATTCTTTCCATTGTGCCTTTGCATTTTCGTCTGTACCTTCAGTAACTTGTTTTAAATAACGCTTTACATTAACAATATCAAACTGCCCTGTATTTGGGTCGGTAAATGATTGACGAATTTGCGGATGGATATTATTGCCATACACCATATCTGCCAATTCATCTTCTGATACTTGTAAGCCCAATTGCTCATACTGCTTTGCCATGAGATAATCATTTAATACTTGATTCCAAGTTTGATCTCTCAATTGCGTGCGTGTGGCATCGTCCATACTTTCTTGTTGACTTCTTTTCAAGTAATTGTCGATGTTTAATTGAAGTTTACTGTCGAAATCTTTCGCGGAAATTTTCTCTCCATCAATCTCTCCAATATCTGTAACTTGTCCACTACCTCCAAACAAGCCCATATTGCTATTTAAGGCATCGGAGATTACAAACAATGCCAACGCTAGACCAACTGCACCAATCGCTAGTCCCGATCTGTTCCTTATTTTTGTTAATATTGCCATATAAATTTTTAACGAACGGCGAAAATAAGGGGCTAATACACAAAAATCAACCTTTATTTTATTCTGGGCGTTTCTATTAAAATCAAATTGCAAAAACATGTCTGCTTCAAACTTTGGAAAACTATACCTCATCCCTAACTTTTTAGCTCCAGATAACCCTGATGATTTTATTAGTGGGCAGGTAAAACGCATGGTAAAGCACTTGCGTAACTTTGTGGTAGAGAATGAGAAACAGGCAAGAGCCTTAATTAAACACTTGCAATTAAATTTGCCACAAAGTGAGTTACGGTTCTGGTTATTAAACGAACATACCCCAGAATCTGAAGTGCATTTATTGCTCCAAGCCCTTGAAAATGAAGATGCAGGGATTATTTCTGATGCAGGTTTACCTTGTGTGGCCGACCCTGGCTCTGCTTTAGTAGCTTTGGCGCAACAAAAAAATATTGAAGTGATTCCTTTGCCTGGCGCTTCGAGTATTCTATTAACCCTAATGGGCAGTGGCTTTAGTGGACAACAATTTACATTTAATGGTTACCTGCCTATTGAAAAACCGCAGCGGGCTAAAAAATTAAAGGAACTTGAAGCCTTGGCCGCAAAAGGGCATACCCAAATTTTTATGGAAACACCTTATCGCAATCGGCAATTGTTAGCAGATTTGGGTCAAAACCTAAGACCACAAACCTTGCTCTGTATAGGTTGTGAGGTAAGTGCTGCAAATGCTTGGGTAAAAACCATGAGTTTGGGCAATTGGATCAAGCAAAACCCTGATTTACATAAGCGCCCTTGTATTTTTATTTTGGGTTAGTAAGTTGCTAAAAATCAGTGGGCTAACCAAAATTACTTTGTAATATTGCGAACTTCACTTTTATTTGAATTTACTAATTCGCCAAGATGAGCTGGTACAAACGTGTAAAAGAGGGAATTACAACCCTAACTTCAGAGAAAAAGTCAGTACCCGATGGGTTATGGCATAAATGCAGTAGGTGTAAAAAAACCTTATTGGCAGAAGACCATCAGAAAAATTGTTACGTATGCCCAAGTTGCAACTACCACGATAAGGTAGGTTCGCATGAGTATTTTGAAATATTGTTTGGAAATGATTTTGAAGAATTGTTTGCTAATATAATGCCTAGCGATCCACTTCTATTTAAAGATACCAAAGACTACGCCAAGCGCTTGGTTGAAAGTCAGGAGAAAAGTGGCATGACAGACGCCATGCGGGTTGCTGTTGGGAATTTAACAGATCATACCAAATTGGTGGTGGCTTGTATGGACTTTGGATTTATTGGTGGGAGCATGGGTAGTGTAGTAGGCGAAAAAATTGCCAGAGCCATTGATTATGCCAGAGAGCATAGAATTCCTTTGTTAATTATAAGCAAATCTGGAGGAGCTAGGATGATGGAAGCCGCTTTCTCTTTAATGCAAATGGCTAAAACTTCTGCTAAATTAGCGTTGTTGGGTCAGGCTGGCGTACCTTACGTATCCTTGCTAACCGACCCTACCACTGGAGGTGTTACGGCTAGTTTTGCCATGTTGGGCGATGTAAATATTGCCGAACCAGAAGCTTTAATTGGCTTTGCAGGCCCACGTGTAATTCGCGAAACCATTGGTAAAGACTTACCTAAGGGTTTTCAAAGTTCAGAATTTGTATTAGAGCATGGCTTTTTAGATTTTATTGTAAACAGAACAGAACTTAAATCTAAATTGAGCACTTTATTGCCAATGATGATGAAGCAACCTGCAGTTAAGACCGAAGCGGTAAAATCTTAATTTTAAAGAAGTGGAACAGCAAATAACCTCCAAAGAAAAGATTTTGAAGAAGGTAAGAGCTGGGCTTATTAATAAGTCTAAAAGCTCTTTTCATAATATAGATTTGGAGAGCAATGTGTTTGCGCGCCCGCAAGGCGAAACCTATAGTGAAATGTTTGTAAAAGGGTTTACCGAAGCAGGTGGTCAGTTTGTGTATTGCGATAATAGATTTGATTGTATTGATAAGCTGATAGATTTCTTAGAGCAGCGTAAACTTAAGTTTGTATTTTGCAGAGAAGAGGGTTTACAAGATTTGTTGACCGATAGTGGAATTACGTTTTATTCGAAAAATGATACCATAGAGAAGATACAAGTTTCTATTACTAGTTGTGAGTCTATGCTGGCAGCTACTGGTTCAATAATGGTTAGCAGTAACCAGCAAGCAAGAGTAATGAGCATTTGGCCACCAGTGCATATAGTAATTGCTTATAGGTCTCAGGTGGTGTTAGATATGAAAGAATCTTTTCAAGTATTGCGCAATAAATACGGTAGAAATATTCCTTCGCTTATAAGTTATATTACAGGCATTAGTTGCACTTCAGATTTCCCAGCAGAGGTAGAAGGACAGTTGCCAGAAGTAGTAATGGGTGCACAAGGGCCTTTGGAACTTATTTTATTTTTGATAGACGATAGAAAGCAAGACTAATCTTTAAGGCTTTGAAGCGCATTTATTTTGCATCCGATTTTCACTTAGGCATTCCCAACCATGAGGATAGCTTGCAGCGCGAGTTGCGCATCATACGCTGGTTAAACAGCATTAAGGCGGATTGTGCAGAGTTGTTTATTGTGGGAGATATCTTTGATTTTTGGTTCGAATATAAACTTGTAGTGCCAAAAGGTTTTGTGAGGCTGCAAGCCAAGTTTGCCGAATTTGTAGACGCTGGAATTCCCGTTCATTTTTTTCATGGCAACCATGATTTGTGGCAGTTTGGATATTTTGAAAAAGAACTTGGTGTTAAAGTGCATGCAAAGCCCATTGTAAAGAATTTATTGGGTAAGCAATTTTATATTGGACATGGTGATGGCTTTGGGCCCGGGCAAACGCGCTTTAAGCTTATTTTGGCCATGTATCGAAACAAATTATTTCAACGCCTTTTCGCATTTTTTCATCCAAGTATTGGCATTGGTGCAGCCAATTGGTTTAGTGCCCAAAGCAAGCTTAAAACCTTTGATGGCAACTTTACCTTTTATGGAGAAGAGGAGCATTTAATTAAATATTGCCGGCAATTAATTGCCAAGGGAGAACGTTACGATTATTATGTATTTGGCCACCGACACTTGCCCATGCAGTATGATTTGGGAGAAGGTTTGGTGTATGCCAATTTAGGAGATTGGATGGGTTATAATACGTATGCTGTTTTTGATGGTAAACAGTTTAGCATTGAAACTTTTGAGAAGCAAGATTAATCTTTATGTATTGGTAATAATGGGTTTTTTTAGCCTAAGTAGTTTTATGCCTGCCTGGAAGTTATTAGCCGAAATTAAGGTGCAGGTGAAAGATATGGAAACAGACCATTTAGGTAATGTTTATGCCGTTAATAGCAGTAATCAATTGTACAAATACGACGCCAATGGCAAATTATTAAGTACACTTAATTATGCTTATATTGGCAATATAACCCACCTAGATTGTAGCAATCCTTTAGAGATTTATCTCTTTTACAAAGAACTGAATGCGGTTGTTTTTCTAGACAATAACTTGGCTTATAGAGGCAGAATGAACCTTAGCGATTTTGGCATTGTGCAAGCAGGGGCCATTGCCAGAACTTTTGATAATGGCGTTTGGGTGTTTGACATTGGCGATTTACAGTTAAAAAAAATGGATAGAGATGGCACCTTGGCCCAGCAAAGCGGCAATGCCTTGCAGTTTAGTTCTGGGAGTAATTTAGCCCCAGATTATATGGTTGATAATGGTAAAAGAGTTTTTGTAAATGATAGTGCCAATGGTATTTTGGTATTTGATGTGTTTGCCAATTATTTAAAAACCATTCCAGTTAAAGGGCAAAAAGATTTTATGGTAACCCAAGAGCATTTGTATTACGAGGCACCGGGGGCCTTAGTGCGCTACCAATTAAATACCCTACAAAGAGATACCTTATTACTGCCTGAACCAAATAGTTTGCAAACTAGGCTAGTGAAGGAAAAGTTGTATTTGGCGCAGACAAATGAAATGCGCATTTATAGTTTTCAATAGTTAGCCTATCTTTGCGCCCCATGTTAGATAAGTTAGAAGCAATTTATACGCGATTTAAGCAGGTTGAAGAACAATTGAGTCAGCCCGATGTACTGGCCGATATGAAACGGTTTACCCAAATGAATAGGGAGTACAAGAGCTTGCAACCCATTATAGACAAGTACTTTGAGTACAAGAATTTGGTAGGCAATATTGAAAGTGCCAGAGAAATTCTTAAAACCGAGAAAGACGATGAAATGCGCGAAATGGCTAAGGGAGAGTTAGATGAGCTTGAACCTAAAGTTGCGCCCATGGAAGAAGAAATAAGAATATTACTTATTCCCAAAGACCCAGAAGATGCTAAAGACGCCATACTAGAGATAAGAGGCGGTACCGGCGGCGACGAAGCCAGTATTTTTGCCGGAGATTTATACCGTATGTATATGTACTTCTGCGAAAAGCGCGGATGGAAAACAGAGGTTATAGATTTTACGGATGGCACAGCAGGTGGTTACAAAGAAATTATTATAGAGGTTAAGGGCGAAGATGTTTACGGCATTTTAAAGTATGAGAGCGGTGTACACCGTGTGCAACGTGTACCCGAAACCGAAACACAAGGAAGGGTGCATACCTCTGCCGCAACCGTGGCTGTTTTGCCAGAAGCCGAAGAGGTGGATGTGTATTTAAATCCAGCAGATGTAGACATGCAAACTTCTCGTTCTGGGGGTGCTGGTGGCCAAAATGTAAATAAGATAGAAAGTAAGGTACAATTAACCCACAGGCCAAGCGGTATAGTGGTAGTTTGCCAGGTAGAAAGAACCCAAAATGGAAACCGCGAACGTGCCATGCAAATGTTACGTTCTAAGCTATACGAAATAGAATTACAGAAGCACAATGACGCTATTTCTAGCAGGCGCAAAACGATGGTAGCTTCAGGAGATAGATCGGCAAAAATTCGCACTTATAATTATCCTCAAAGTAGGGTAACCGATCATAGAATTGGCTATACAGCCTATAATTTAACGGAGGTAATGAATGGCAATATTCAAACTTTTATAGACCAATTGCAGGTTGCCGAGAACGCCGAGAAGTTGAAAGAAGGCGGGTAGTGCAACATGTGTGATCCTATTTTATATTAAGAATATTGGTTGGGTGCAAAATGTAGCGCCTCTTGCCATCGAGGTCCTTGTTCAATGTCGAGAGGTGGTTCTTGAGCATAGTCGAAAGGTGGTTCTTGAGCGTAGTCGAAAGATTATCTATGTAAGGTGATTTCCTTTCCTTTTTCTTTACCAACGATAGAGGGCAATTCCAACCCATCCATTTGCAACATAGCCCGCTGGGCAAAAAACAATGCATTTGTATTGTTGGTTGGTTTAAATGGTAACGGAGATAGTTTAAGTTTGGCGGCCCGGGATTTTGTAAAAAGATTCTTTGGATGCTTATGAAAAATTAGATTCTTAAATTTCCTTATTCTTTAATATCCTCCTATTTTATTGAATAACAAAATCTTAATTTGGAATTGCAGAAAAGTTTTATAAATTTTGAATAGTAGAACAAATTTTCGATACATGCATTAATAATCAATTTTATGAAAAGCGCTTTCATTTTAAACTTAGCTAAAATAGTAATGCTCACCCTGCTTATTATAAGCTTAAGCAATTGCCGCAAAGACAATAAAGTTTGCCCTGAAGTTACCTTTGATAGCACCCATTTTGACAACAATGAATTTGCCAAAATACCAGATTGGAAGGGTGATTCATTGTTTTTTTATTCTGACGCTGGAGATACGGCCTATATGGTGTGTACGGAACAATATGGAGATTATAAGTCTTATGGAACAGCAGCCGGATCTGATGTTGAGTGTGGCCAAAGAAAATTTTACTACTACCCCGAATACAACTATAGCTATAAATCAAACCACCCAGATTTAAATGGCATTAGGGTCGTTATTTATAAGGAGTCGAATGCGTATCAAATTTCTGGTGGCCCACCATTGTCAAGAATTAATATTCCAAATATTGGAGGTTATAGATTATCAAATCTGGGGATAGACTCGTTAATGAATGATTCAGTAATACTTTGGGATGGTGAATTAGTTAGGGGTCTATTAAATGGTGGAGAAAATATCTCCCTCAATTTAAAGTTTGGGATTTTAAAGTTAAACTCTAAGAATAATAATTTTTGGAAACTATTTAAATATAATGTAATTAATTAATTCTATGAAATCATTTTACATATTTGCACTATTTTTAATAGTTTTTAAATTAGAATTGTGTTCTCAAGACAAAGACCCAAAAACTAAAAAAGAATTTTTAAGGGGCAAATTAAATCAGGGTCAGGTTTGGGACCACCCATTTACTATGTTCAATAGGAATAGGGATAACAGCTTTACTTGGCAGGAAGATGTAGAATTAATCAAAGCAGAAATATTCAAGTTTGATAAGATTGATGAAGACGAAATATTAACACAAACCTCCCACGCTTTCCAAATGTACAAATCCGTGCTTCAATTTGCCCGAACTATCGAACCAACTTTATGTGCCCATGATATTGATGAATGTTCGCACCCTCATTGGGTAAAGGCAAATGCCTTTATAAATATGGTAGGATTGGATATAACCATTTCTTCTGGCGGTGAAATGGAAGTAAGTGAAATGAATGCTGCTACTAAAGATGTTTTCAAAGAAAATGCAATAAGAGGTCTCGAAAGGATGAATTACAAGATACCTCCTTGTTATGGCTTGAATGATAATTGTAAAAATGTGCGTCAACATGCCAAACGATTAATAGGATACCTCCAAAGCTATGATATGCTTAAAACTACAAATGCGATTTTCGATGATATTGATTGTAGAAGCAATTGTCCACGAGAGCGTTTAAGAGAATACACTAGTGAATTGTATCAAGCCTCTTCAAGAATTATAAACTCAAACATGGGTTGGAAGAAGAATCATGGGATAATTTCTTGTAATGCGTTAGGGGTAGCCTCTTTTGTTTTAGGGAGTCATGCAGGTGGTAAGCGAGATAAGTATGACCCTAATAAATGGTTTCAACGCGCACATGGGAGAAAACACACTGCCATTTGTTTTGATGAATGTGATGATGGATTGGAGGATAATTTTTTTGTAGGTAGGCAGATAGGTAACAATGTGCCCACTACAAATTCAGATGGCACAGCAGGGTTTTCTGAAGGCCCAGCTTACATGCTTGATGTAGCCTCCTCACTATTCCCTTATATGAGGTGTAATGATAACGCCCTTAAGAGGGACAACAAGTTTATTTTATTAAATGATGAACGTTATAGAAATATATTAAAATGGTATTATAACATTTTAGATATAGATGGACAAATTCCCCTGTATGATAATTCTACATTGCATCAAGGGAATATTTTTGCAATTTTAGGAATTAAAGAATTTAAAGGTAATCCCACCGCCATTCCTGTAAGTTACCTTGGAACTCCAAACATTGATTTGCGGGTTGATTATTTACTATCTTTAGGCTTTATGGATGAAGCAAAGCCTGAACCTACAGAAGATTATTTTAATGAAAATTCTGGCAACTACATTATGTATGATGAAACAGCCAAAGCGAAATTTACGTTTCATACCCTATTTGAAACAGGAATTGCAGTTGATAAACCAGGACACAGATTTGATGGCACCCATGAGGATGAAGATTTTTTGAGTTTCACCTTACATGCAATGGATGTATCAGCAAATGAAGATAAAGGGCTTAATATTCCATTAATTATAGATCCGGGATTTGATCATGGCAAAAAGTTTAAGAACTATTCCTTACAAGGATTTTATGGACAACACAATACTTTCGAAGCTATTTCAAGTGGTAATAAGATTTCAATTGGGCGAGCTACTACCGAAAATGGAACGCTAGAAGGAAATTTGGGGTTAGGTGAATTTCGCGGCAGAAAGATTGGTATGACAGGTGATTATTTGTTTTTAACAGATGAATATTTTCGAACTATTTTGTCTTGGCATACAGAGGATAAATTTTATTATACCGTTAGAGATGAAACAAATGCTTCTACACTGGCAACACAGTTTAAAATTAACATTACAGGCAATGGCTCAGCTTATATTAAAGAAACTAGTGATAATTCTAGCCCAGCTACATTTAGGAAGGAAAATGGCTATCACATTTATTCTTATCCTTGCAAAAGGTACCCAAGCGACCCAAAAAACCAATGGCGAGTATTACATACCTATTTGGCCTTAAATAATAATGGAAATTTAATAGAGGAAGAACCTCATACTTACACGCCAGCTATTGGAGCTGAGGATACAAGAGAAATTTTAGTTTGTCCGCCCTACCTTACAAATAATTCAATTGTTCCTGAATATTATGCCGAAGCCCACACGCAACTTGAATTGATTTCTAATTCTACCCGATTAGACTTAACATCAATTTATATACCTATTAAATGTACTGATGAGTTGCCCTTTCATTTCAGGAGTCAAAGAGCAGGTATTGCCTATTTAACTTTAGGATTTAAAGAGCAGATAGACACTTCTACTAGTGCTCGGAGGGGTATTTCA
>JBIKKC010000155.1:0-5545 GCA_044360615.1 Bacteroidia bacterium
AATAAAGTAAACGTGGTTATATCAATAATGTATCATTTTTTTATCAGAATTTAATATATAAATTTACAAAATGGCAATAGAAAAAAAGCAGGGAAAAATATTGAAAGAAAAATATAGTAAACAAGAAAATTCAAAATCTCTTGAATTCCCGATTGTTGGCATTGGAGCTTCTGCGGGTGGGCTTGAAGCGTTAGAACAATTTTTCCTTAACATGCCTAAAGCCACTGGAATTGCTTTTGTAGTAATTCAACACCTAGCACCCAATAATATTAACACGTCAGCTGAAATCATACAACAAACAACCTCTATGAAGGTGTTACAAGCGAGCGACTGTTTGCTTGTAGAACCAAATCACATTTATGTAATTCCACCAAATAAAAGTATGTCTATTTTAAATGGAACATTGCATTTATCTGAATCAATTGAAGCACATGGAATAAGATTGCCAATAGATTTTTTCTTTAGCTCCTTGGCAATTGACAGAAAAGAAAAAAGCATTGGAATAATTCTTTCTGGAATGGGCTCGGATGGAAGCATGGGTGTAAAAGCAATTAAAGAAAAAAGCGGCCTTGTTGTAGTGCAAAATCCCGACAATGCAAAATTCGACAGTATGCCTAGAAGTGCTATGCGTGCTGTATTTGTTGATATAATTGCAGATGCAAATGATTTACCTACAAAACTTATTACATTACTTAAAAATAACTCTTCAATTACTTCAAAATTAGAGAATGAAACACAAATAAATACCAATCTCGAAAAAATTATCATTCTAATTAACACAAAAACAGGGCATGACTTTTCCAATTATAAAAAGAGCACAATGATGCGTAGAATTGAAAGACGCATGAATGTTCATCAATTAGGAAAAATAGAAAAGTACATTCAGTTTTTACAAGAGAACCCAAATGAAATTGATTTTCTTTTTAAAGAATTATTAATTGGAGTTACTAGTTTTTTCAGAAATCCAGCAGTTTGGCAAAAATTAAAAGACACCGTTTTACCAAGTTTTTTTGAAAAACTTCCAAACGGGCATGTTTTACGCGCCTGGATTCCTGGATGTTCTACTGGCGAAGAAGCTTATTCTCTAGCGATTGTTTTTAGAGAAGCATTGGAACAGATGCCCCAAAATAAAAATCTAACCTTACAAATATTTGCCACAGACATAGATAAGAATGCAATTGAAATTGGCCGAAAAGGTGTTTTTCCGGCAAATATTTTAGCCGATGTTTCAGCTGATCGAATAAGAAAATTTTTTGTAACTAATAGCGATAGCTATCGTGTTAATCATACTATACGTGAAATGGTAATATTTGCAACTCATAGTATAATTAAGGACCCTCCATTTACAAAAATTGATTTTCTATCCTGCCGTAATTTGCTCATTTATATGGAAACTGAAATGCAGAAAAATATTTTGGGCTTGTTTCAATATAGTTTAAACGCTGATGGAATTTTACTACTAGGAAGTGCTGAAAATGAGAGCTCCAATAATGCAAGATTTACTGTAATAGACAAAAAATTAAAGTTTTACAAACATTCTGAAAATAAAGCTACTAAAAGTATAAATGATTATCCAAGTTCTTTTTTTGAAAACCACACAAAAAAAATAAGCAATGTGCAAAATTTTAAATTTGTTGATAGTATTAAGGCACTTATAGATAAGTTATTGTTCCAGCGTTTTGCACTTGCCAGTGTTTTGATAAATGACCAAGGCGATATTTTAAATACTACCGGAAAAATAGAAAAGTACTTAGATCAGGCAACAGGTAAAACAAATATAAATGTCTTCGCTCTTGCGCCACAAGAATTAGGTCCAGATTTAATTAGGGCAGTTGGTAAGGCAAAACAAAATTACGAAGCAGTTGTAATACGAAACAAAAAAATTGCAACAAACGGAAGCACTTCCTTTTTTGATGTTACTATTCAACAAATTGAAAAACCAGAGCCTATAAGTGGGATGATATTGATTGTATTTTCAGATGTTTCAACAGTTATCAAATCAGTTAAATCAAAAACAGGAAATCAAGCATTAAATTTTAGAGAACAAGAACTCGAAATTGAATTGCATAGAATAAATGAAGAATTGCAAAGCTTTAAAGAAAAAATGCAGACATCGCAAGAGGAGTTAAAATCTAGTAACGAAGAACTGCAATCAGCAAATGAAGAATTGCAATCTACTTATGAAGAACTTACCACCTCAAAAGAAGAATTGCAAAGTATGAATGAAGTATTGCAAACTTTAAATACAGAAATGCAGAACAAAATAAGCGAGTATATTGAGTCGAGTAACGACATGCAAAACTTGCTTAACAGCATTAATATCCCAACATTGTTTATAGATAAAGAATTAAATATTCTTCGTTTCACAGAACAAATTACTAAAATTATTAAATTAAGACAATCAGATATAGCTAGACCATTTACCGAGATGGTTTCTGATTTGCAATACCCAGAAATTGAAAACGATGCTAAAGAAGTATTGCGTACTTTAGTTTTTAAAGAAACTGATATTTCTGCCAATGATGATAGGTGGTTTAAAGTTAGAATTATGCCATACCGCACATTTAACGACTATATAAATGGGGTTGTGATTACATTTATTGATATTACTGAATCTAAAAAACGTGAAGAAGAACTAACAAATGCTAATGAGATGTTGAAGGCTGCTGCCGCTAAATAACAAAAAACATGAAAACAAAAGTTAATAAACCTGAGACTTTAAGCCTCTACGATAGAGCAACGGCACAATTAAAAAAACAGAAATCAGAAGAGTATACGGTATTTTCTGAAATAGAAACTCAAAAGATTATTCACGAGTTACAAGTTCACAAAATTGAACTTGAAATGCAAAATGAAGAACTTAAAATAGCAAAAGAAGAAGCAGAAAAAGCTACCCAAAAATATACCGATTTATACAATTTTGCCCCTTCCGGATACATGACCCTTTCAAAGAAGGGAAGTATTGTTGAATTAAATTTCAGCGCAGCTATGTTGCTTGGGAACGAGATAAAATACTTAACAAATAAAAATTTTATAGATTTTCTTTCACCAGAAACACGCACCCTATTTAGTCTATTTTTAAATACGTTATTTATTGAAAAAGCAAAAGAAACATGCGAAGTTGTATTAATGGTAAAAAATAGTTTACCGGTTTATGCGCATGTAGATGGGATAGTTTTGGGAAATAATGAACAATGTTATCTTACTATTACTGACACTACAAAAGAAAAAGTTGCTGAAAATACCATTAAAGAAAGCCAGCGATTAAGGATTATAGGAGAAATGGCTTCGGGAATTGCCCACGATTTTAACAACTCACTGCAGGTAATGTTAAGCTCTCTAAATATTGTTAGATTAAAATCAGAGTTAGACAAACCAACCCTTAAATCTCTTGAGAATATTGAATTAATGATTCTAGAAGTTTCAGAAAGAGTTAGAACACTTCAAAAATTTGGAGAAAAAAAACAACATGAAATCAATCATAGTATCCTAAATCTACAGACATTAATTGAAGACTGCATTAATCAAATTAGTCCTTTATTGAAAGATACTTCTGAAAGAAATGGAGTATCAATAAAAATAAATACAAGACTAATTCCACAAACATTTATTAGTGGAAATAAATTTGAAATAAATTCCGTTCTTCTAAATACCATAAAAAACTGCATAGAAGCATTGCCTAATGGAGGTGCAATAGATTTAGTAACAGAGATAAAATCAGATAAAATATTTCTAACAATAACAGATTCTGGAATAGGAATGAGCGATGAAATCAAAAGTAAAATATTTCAACCATTCTTTACAACAAAAGGATTTGAACTTGGAAGAGGACTTGGAATGAGCAGTGCATTTAGTATAATAAAAGAGCATAGTGGAATTATTTATATTAAGGATTCTGAACTAGGCAAGGGCACAACAATTGAAATTATTTTACCATTAAAAAAGAAATTATAAGTAATAAAAGTATATTGGAAACTAGACCAAAAAAGTGCTTTTACCATGGACTATCGACTATGGACCATGGACCATTAACTACTTATCCGCAATTACCTTATCTAAGATTTGCATAAAAGCGGCGGCATCTCGGTAACCCGGATCAATAAATAAAGATTTCTTTTTAGGATCAATAAAATAGGTAGTTGGAAAACCAGTGCTTTCACCCCTACTCAATTGAACATAAAAATCGCGGGCCGAGAAAATTTGCCCATCAATATCATAAGTTAAATCGCGCAATTCTGGATTAAACTTAATTACCACAAAATGCTTGTTTAACTTCTTAATCACATCAGCATTGGCATACGTATCTCTGTCCATCTTTTTACACCAACCACACCAATCTGTATAGGCATCTACCAGTATAAGCTTACCTTCTTTTTTAGCTAAAGGATAGCCCTCATTCCATCCATACCATTTTAATTCACTCTCTGCAGGTTTGGTAAAGGAGGTAAATAATAAAATAAACATGCCTAAGGCCAAAATGTTAATTGCTTTCATCATTTTTGATTTTCAACTTTTAAAACAATAATTAGACCAAAATTACTTAATAAAATCTTTCAAAACAGGCAACAACAAGTCTAATTTCACTTTCTCGTAAGGGCGCGGGCAATATTGGGTACCAAAAGCCTTTTAGCGCCTCCATAATAGGTTCAAACTGTAGTTTTGAACCTAAAACGCCGTGTATGAACAAGATATTTTCCATAATGATTAGGGTTCAAGTTAACAATTAAAAGCTATTTTCGCACAACAATTTATTTCTATGCTCAGTTTTAACCGCAAACAATATTCTAACGAAACCCTCCTAAAGCTTTACAGAGCCATTGTTAAACCACGCATGATTGAGGAAAAAATGCTAATTTTATTGCGCCAAGGCAAAGTAAGTAAATGGTTTAGTGGTATTGGTCAGGAAGCCATTTCTGTTGGCCTTACAGCCGCCCTAGAAAAGGATGAATACATTCTGCCACTACATAGAAATTTAGGCGTGTTTACGGGCAGAGATATTTCCTTTGCCAAATTATTTTCTCAATGGCAAGGTAAATTTGATGGCTTTTCTAAAGGCAGGGAACGCTCTTTTCATTTTGGCACCAACGAACACCATATTGTAGGCATGATTTCGCATCTAGGCGCCATGCTAGGGGTAGCAGATGGCATTGCCTTAGCCAACCTTTTAAAAGATGAAAAAAAACTTACTGTAGTATTTAGCGGAGATGGTGGCGCAAGCGAAGGCGATTTCCACGAAGCCTTAAATACAGCAGCTGTTTGGGAACTTCCTGTTATCTTCCTCATAGAAAATAATGGCTACGGCTTATCTACACCAAGCAGCGACCAATTTAAATTTAAAAGCTTTACCGATAAAGGCATTGGCTATGGCATGGAAGCCTATAAAATTGATGGCAACAACTTACTAGAAGTTTACGATACTGTTAGAAACTTGGGAAACTCCATAAGAAGCAAACCTCGCCCAGTTATTTTAGAATGCATGACCTTTCGTATGCGCGGACACGAAGAGGCATCGGGTACCAAATATGTTCCTCAAGAATTATTTGAA
>JBIKKC010000156.1:0-5536 GCA_044360615.1 Bacteroidia bacterium
TTTAGATGGCAAAACTACAGTGGTAACAAAGGCTGCAGAGATTGCCGCATCTAAAGGGATTCTTGTAGTAGCGAGTGCAGGTAATGAAGGCAATAATTCTTGGCGGCAAATTAGTGCACCTGCAGATGGTGAAAATGTTATTGCAGTAGGGGCTGTAGATAGTTATGGCGGTTATGTGGGCTTTAGTTCTGTAGGGCCAAGTGCAGATAAAAGAATGAAGCCAGATTTAGCCGCTATGGGTAAATCTATTACCCTGATAAATGAAAGCGGAAGAATTTATGAAGGAAATGGCACTTCATATGCTTGCCCCATTGTAAGCGGAGCCTTGGCTCAGCTGTTGCAACAAGCACCGCAAGCAAGTAGCCTCAAAATAAGAACAGCCATAGAATTAAGTTGCCCTAATTTCTTAGAACCAGATAAATATCTTGGGGCTGGTATTCCAGATTTGTTACTCGCTAGCAAAATGGTTACAGCAATTGGCGATAGTTTAATAGATGTTAGATTGAGTTCAGACCAAAAAGAGATACTATTAACGCTTCATTCGAGAAGTAAACAGCAAGTTAGCTTTACACTAAATCATGCTATTTTGGGAGAACAAGCCAATGGTTTATTAACCTTACAAAAAGGTTTGAACCGATTGCCCATTAAACTCAATAAAAAACGCCCAAGTGGCTTTTACCAGTTGGGCGTTCAGTTTAAACTGTTTAAATCCGAATTATCTATTTCGATACCTTAATCTTTTCGGTTTGTAAAGAAGGGATATTGATTTGTAGTAAATAAAAACCACCAAATAAGGCCGCGTTAAAAACTAAATCTGAAAGAAAAGTATTTTGAAAGAAAGGCCAACCTGCAACATAGCTATTAATTAATCCTGCAAAATTGTGTGTATAAATTGGACCTAAACTTTGTGGGTAAAAAAACACACAATTGGTAATTAAAAAGAAAGCAATAGAGGAAGCAACAGAACCTAATGCAACATTATACCAAGTAATATTTTTCTTCAATTGAGTTCCAATAAATATTGAAGCCACAAATCCAGCGTAGGTTATTAGCATTTCTGGGCCGTAAAAGCCAAGAAAAATATCACTAACAAGCATGGCAGCTAAAGGTACTAAATAGGCAAAAGCTTTTCTGCTTAGATAGGCGCCACCAAATAAGGCGATTGCACCTATTGGAGAAAAGTTTGGAGCATGTGGCAATAGACGAAGTAAGGCAGCACTGAAAATAAGAGCGCTTATGGTTAGAATTCTGTTGTTCATTTTTGTGTTTTAATACGATGCGAAATTATAAAGCTTTTCTTTATAACCAAACATTCCCTTTTTAGTTGTTCACAATAATCAAATTTAAAATAATTTCCGTTCTTCCCATTTGTTGCACCTTTTATAAAATTTGATTGTCGCACTTATATAAAGTCCTTAAATTGCGCTTGTAAAATTAATCCCAAATGAAAAAAGGACTATTATTAATGGGCTTAGTGGCTGTTTTTGGCTTTTCAAAAATAAATGCACAAACTGCTACTACTCAACCAAACCCCAACCAAACTCAATTGCTAGAGGAGGTAAATGCCGCTCCTGGTGAGTTAAAAATTGCTTACAAGAAGTACCGCTTACCTAACGGACTTACACTTATTGTTCACGAAGATCATTCTGATCCAATTGTACATGTGGAAGTAACTTACCATGTAGGTTCTGCAAGAGAATCTGCTGGAAAATCTGGTTTTGCTCACTTTTTTGAACACATGATGTTCCAAGGTTCTTTAAATGTGAAGGATGAGGAGCATTTTAAAATTGTTCAAGGTGCTGGAGGGCAAATGAATGGTACAACCAACCGCGACCGTACCAACTATTTTGAAACGTTACCAGCTAATTATTTAGAAACTGCACTTTGGTTAGAGGCAGATAGAATGGGTTTTTTACTTGACTCGGTTACACAAAAGAAATTTGAAGTGCAAAGAGCTACCGTAAAAAATGAAAAAGGACAACGTATAGACAATGTTCCTTACGGTAAAGTTGATGAAATCAAAGATGCAGCGCTTTATCCAAAAGGACATTCTTACAATTGGCCTGTAATTGGCTACTTGGAAGATTTAGATAGGGTAGATGTGAACGATTTGAAAAACTTCTTCATGCGTTGGTATGGTCCTAATAATGCTTGTGTAGTAGTTTCTGGTGATGTTAATGCAGCAGATGTAGTTAAGTTAACCGAAAAATATTTTGGCCCAATCCCAAGAGGCCCAGAGGTTAAACCAATGCGCCTAGAGCAAGTAAAATTGCCTGATACAAGATATGCTAACTATGCCGATAACGTTTATGCCAAAATGTTCAATTTTGTTTGGCCTACTCCAAAAACCTTGCACCAAGATGAAGCTGCTTTAGATATTTTAAGTTATATTTTAGGTGTTGGAAATAACTCTATATTATACCAAACATTTATGAAAGATATTGGCGACAAACCACAGCGCGCCATTCAAGCAGCAAGCTATAATTATGGTTCTGAGTTAGCTGGTGAGTTTACAATTAATATTGTGGATAACCCAGGTTATGAATTTATGATGAGTGAAAAAAATGATATTGAGAAAACTCTTTTAGAAATGTTTGTAGCCTTTGATAAAAAGGGGGTAAACGACGATGACTTGTTAAGAGCTAAGGCACAATATGAATCTTCTTATTATGGTATTTTAAGCACAGTTGGATCTAAAGCCTCTGTTTTAAGTCAAACTTGGTATTTATCTCATGGCAATCCTAAGCTAGATAAGGGCTACAATATTGGAGAGGATTTAGCCCGTTATCAAAAAGTAACGAAGGAAGACGTAATGCGTGTTTTTCGTCAGTATATTAAAGATAAGAATTTTGTGTTAGTAACTGCATTTCCTAAACAAAATAAGGATGCTGCTAAGGAAGAAGCCAAAGAAACCACCACTTCGGGAACTGTTGTTAAAGGAGAATTAGAGTATAAAGGACTTTCTTACACTAAGCCAACAGATAATTTTGACCGCAGCAAACGCCCAGATCCAGGTGCTGCTAAACCATCTAATGTTCCAGATTTCTATACGGCAAATTGGAATAATGGTATTAAGGTTATTGGAACTAAAATTCAAGAATCTCCAATGATTACCTTATTATTAAGCATGAAGGGTGGTAACATTGCTGCTGGCGACCCTAGTAAAACTGGTTTAGCCAATTTAACTGCTTCTGTAATGGGAGAAGCAACTCAAAACTACACAACAGAAGCTTTTGAAAACGAACTTTCTAAATTAGGGGCTAGCATCAGTTTTGGCGCAGGTACAGATAATCATTATATGCAAGTTTCTACTCCTAAAAAGAACTTAGATGCCACGCTTAAATTAATGGAAGAAAAGTTAATGCGTCCAAAGTTTAATCAGGATGAGTTTAAACAAAACCAAACTATGGCTTACCAATACGTAAATTCTTCAAAATACGATGCGGCAACCACAGCTAATATGGCTTTCGCTAAATTGGTTTATGGTAAATCTATTGCTGCAGAGCCAGTAATGGGAACCATTAAAAGTATTAAAACTTTTACTGTTAAGGATGTGCAAAATTACTACAATAAGTATTATGCGCCAGATTTTGCAACGCTAACTATCGTTGGAGAAATAGATCAAAATGAAATCTTCCCTAAGTTAAAATTCTTACAAGACTGGGGTAAAAAGAATGTAGTTATTCCTGCGGTTCCTTCGCCAGTGGCCGCGCCTGGTTCAGATAAAACAGTTATGCTAGTAGATAAATACAAGGCTTCACAATCAGAAATTAGAGTGGGTATGTTAGGTCAGAAATATGATTATAACGGCAAGTTCTTTAAAACAAACGCCATGAATTACCCATTAGGTGGTAGTTTTAATAGCCGCTTAAACATGAACCTACGCGAAGAAAAAGGATTTACCTATGGCATAGGTTCTGGAAACAGCGGATATAAAGACAGAGTAGGTGTTTACCAAATATCTACAGGGGTGCGCACCTCGGCAACAGACAGCGCTTTAAAGGAAATTATGTATGAGGTGAAGAACTACAGAGACAATGGTATCACGGATGATGAATTAGATTTCATGAAAAAATCTATCACCCAAAGTGACGCCTTGCGTTACGAGTCACCTGGCCAAAAAGCATCTTTCCTAAATAGATTAGTAGAATTTGATTTGCCTAAAGATTATATCAAGCAACAAAATGCTACCATCAATTCTTTGAGCAAGGAAGAAATTAACGCGTTGGCTAAAGAGGTTTTAAAATTAGAACAGATGACAATTTTAATTGTTGGTGACAAAGAAAAAATTAAAGCCCCTCTTGAGAAAGCAGGTTATAGATTGATAGATTACAAAGAAGTAGAAGTTGCTTCTTACGAGAAAAACTAAACTTCAAATTATAAAAAGAAAAGGGTCGGCAAACAATTGTCGACCCTTTTTTATTTTATTTACACATGCAATTAGATCCGCTTCACGCTTGGTTCAAAAAGAAAAATTGGAAACCCTTTAGCTTCCAAGAAGAAAGTTGGGCAGCAATAGCGGCAGGGCAGAGTGGTTTAGTAAATGCACCAACTGGAAGCGGTAAAACTTTTGCGCTAGCATTGCCAATCATTTTAGAAGCTGCCCCCAATGCGGGTAAAGGTTTACAAGCTATTTGGATTACCCCAATTCGTGCACTAAGCAACGATTTGTTAATCGCATTTAAGGATGCAGCTAAAGATTTGGCACCGCAACTTAACATAGAATTGCGAACAGGAGATAGCTCCGAAAAAGACAAAAGAAGGCAAAGAGAAAAATTGCCAGATATTTTAATCACCACCCCAGAAAGTCTTCATTTATTGCTATCCCAGAAAGAGAGTCCAAAACATTTTAAGTACCTAAATACATTCGTAATCGACGAATGGCATGAATTGTTTGGTAGTAAAAGAGGGGTTCAGGTTGAGTTGGCTTTAAGCACCATTAAACATTGGAATAGCGGTTTAAAAGTATGGGGCATTAGCGCAACCATTGGTAATTTAGAGGAGGCCAAGCAAGTTTTATTTGGTAAAGATTACGGCTTGAACCTACAACCTTTAATTAAGGCTAGCCATAAAAAACAAATTGAAATCAATACTATTGAGCCAGATAGTATAGATGAATTACCTTGGGCAGGACATTTAGGTATTAAGTTAATTGAAAAGGTAATCCCACTTTTTAACTTGGCAAAAACAACTTTGCTATTTACCAATACCAGAGCACAAACAGAGATTTGGTATCAGCAAATTTTAGAAGTAGCGCCACAATTAGCGGGTAGCATTGCTATGCATCATGGCTCGTTAAGTAGCGAAATAAGAAATTGGGTAGAAGAACAATTGCATCTAGGAAGTTTAAAAGTGGTGGTTTGTACCTCTTCTTTAGATTTAGGCATTGACTTTAGACCTGTAGAACAAGTAATACAAGTTGGCAGCCCAAAAGGAATTGCCAGATTTATACAAAGGGCTGGTAGGAGTGGGCACCAACCAGGCGCTGTTTCTAGAATTTATTTTTTGCCAACCCACGCCTTAGAATTGCTAGAAG
>JBIKKC010000157.1:0-5531 GCA_044360615.1 Bacteroidia bacterium
TCTAAAACATTATCCCCATCCAAATCTATATTAGAAAACTGAGGGGCCTCCCAACCTCCTGTATAAGGCATTTTTAGTGTATCCGTGCCACTCCATTTAATGCTAGCTTTATTTGTTTTATCAAAGCGAATAACTTGCGCAGTTATCTTGCTAAAAGTTATACTTATGAAGAGGAAAGTGAGTAATGCGTAAACAAATTTTTTCATGACCCTGAAATTATGAATGCTAAATTATTACTTTTATCCCTTAATTTTATATTAATTCTATGGACCTATCGCTTCTTTACAATTTATACTTGCAACATCCTCTCGTTTGCACCGATACCCGAAAGATTGAAAAAAACTGTATTTTCTTTGCACTCAAAGGTGAAAATTTTAATGGAAATACCTTTGCAGAAAAGGCGTTAGAATTAGGAGCAGCCTATGTTGTGATAGATGAAGAAGCCTTTAAGATTTCAGAAAAATGCATTTTGGTTCAAAACGTATTAACAACCTTACAAGATTTGGCAACTTGGCATAGAAAACAACTTAACATTCCAGTTATTGCCATTGTAGGTTCAAACGGAAAAACCACTAGCAAAGAATTGATTAGTGCCGTTTTGCAGCAAAAATTTAAAGTACTAAGTACACCAGGAAATTTTAATAACCATATTGGGTTACCGCTTACCTTATTAATGTTAAACCAAAGTCATGAAATTGCAGTGATAGAAATGGGAGCCAATCATGAAAAAGAAAACGCCCTGCTATGCCAAATTGCTTTGCCTTCTCATGGCTTGGTAACTAATAATGGTAAAGATCATTTGGAAGGTTTTGGAGATTTAGCAGGAGTAATTAGATCGAACGCAGAATTGTATGATTATTTACAAACCACAGGTGGCTTGGCTTTTGTAAATAGCAATGATGCAACACTTATGCAAAAATCTGAAAATATTGCAAGCCGTATAACGTATGCTGCCACGCCAAATACATTGGCAAATTATGCAGTAGAAACATTTCAATTGCAACCTCAAATAAGCTTTAGCTGCAAGGGATATAATTACCAAAGTAGCTTAAGTGGCGATTATAACTTAGACAATATCATGGCTGCTTTGGCTATTGGTTTTCATTTTGGGTTGAACCCAAGCGAAGTTGCAGCTGGTATTGCTTCCTATGCGCCAAAAAATTTGCGTTCAGAAATTATAGTTACCACAAATAATAAAATCTTCTTAGACGCTTACAATGCTAATCCAAGCAGTATGGAAGTAAGTATACGAAATTTTAGCGCTATGCCAGGAGAAAACAAACTGTATGTTTTAGGCGATATGTTTGAAATGGGAGCTTATGAAGCCCAGGAACATCAAGCGCTAGCAGCCTATTGTTTAGCACATAATTTAGAAAATGTATGGCTAGTTGGTAAAGCTTTTAGTAAGGTAGAAAGTAATTACAGAAAGTTTGAAACTACAGCAGATGTTATTGCCCATTTAAAAGAAAATCCCTTGCAACAACATTTCATTTTTTTAAAAGGCTCACGTGGAATGAAATTAGAAACCTTGGTAGAATATCTATAAAATAATTCCTATTAGTAGGAAAAAACCTAACGTAAAAATATGGTTTTACTAAGGCTAGATTCTACCTTTCCGGCATGAAACCTACTTCTGAGCAAGAAGCCATTATTAATAGCTCTGGCCATATACGTATTAATGCTGTGGCTGGATCTGGCAAAACCAGTACACTTATTGCTTATGCTAAAAATCTAAGCCCAGATAAACGCATCTTATACCTTGCTTTTAATAAAACAGTAAAGACCGAGGCCATACAAAAATTTGCAGCTGTTGGCTTAAGTAATGTTGTTTCTGAAACAGCCCACAGCCTGGCCTTTAAAAGTGTGGTGCCACGCTTTGGCTACCAAATTCAAACACAAGCTTTTAAAAGTTATCAATTAACTTCTTTACTAAAACTCCCACTAGGAAAAGAGAAGAATACAGAATTCATTCTAGCCAACCATGTGTTGCGGTATTTTACAGCATACTGCAATAGTGCCTTTACCCAGCTTAAAGAATTACCTTATAAAATGTTAGTGCAAGATGAGGTAGCTAAAAAATTTGTGGCGCAAAACGAGAAACAAATTCTCTTTTTTGCCAAAGAGTTGTGGCAGTTAATGGAAACAAAACAAATTCCAGTTACCCATGATTTTTACCTAAAGAAATTTCAGCTACTAAAGCCACAATTGCATTTCGATTATATATTATTTGATGAAGCACAAGATGCTTCTGCCGTTATGCTGGAGATGTTGCGCTATCAAAAATCTACCTTAATATTGGTAGGCGATTCTCACCAGCAAATTTATGGCTGGCGCTATGCCATTAATTCTATGGAGCGTGTGCCTTTTCCGTCTTTTCCGCTTACACAAAGTTTTAGATTTCCTGAACCTATTGCCCAGTTAGCTACCCAAATTGTTCAATATAAAAATCACTTAGGAAAACCTCAAAATATACAATTGGTAGGGAAAGGAAAGGTTGGACCAATTAAAAGTAGAGCCGTATTGGCAAGAACCAATTTAGGCTTACTAGTAAAAGCAATAGCATGGATTACCGAACCCAAAAATAAAGGCGATATCTACTTTGAGGGAAATCTAAATTCATATACGTATGCAGAGGAAGGTGCTTCTTTATATGATGTTTTGAACCTACATTTAGAAAACAGAAAACTCATTAGAGATCCAATGATTGGCCGATTAAAAGACCTGGATGAACTTGAAGAATATACCAAAGTTACCGAAGATGCGCAATTGGGCATGATGATAGAATTGGTAAGGGAATATGATGCAGAAATACCCATTATTCTTAATCGTTTAAAAAACCGACACGTTCCAGATTCTCTTAAACACCAAGCTGCAATTATTTTCTCAACAGTGCATCGTTGCAAGGGAATGGAATACGATGAAGTGGAATTGGTAAATGATTTTTTAAGTGAAGAAAAACTAAAAAAACTAATTTCAGATACGCCCGATTTAGATATCAACGTAGCTAAATTAAGTGAAGAAATAAATCTGTTATATGTGGCCATTACACGCGCTAAATCCTTATTAAAAATTCCAGCTATACTTACACCAGAAAATTTTATTCCTTGTGCAGAAATTGAACTAACTGGCAAACAGATGGAAACTACGCCTTCGCACCTGCTGCCTACATCTATAAAAGCTAGACCCAAAGAGAAAGAAAAAGAGAAACCAAAGGCTTCCTACCGACCATGGACCCTAGCGCTTGACGAAGAACTAACTACCGCTTTTGAAGAAGGAGAAAGCATGGAAGAAATTTCTTACGCTATGGGAAGAACCAGGGGTGCCATTTGGAGTAGGTTAAGAAAACTTGGCTTGGTAGAAGAATAAATACGATAAATGTTTGCATCCATTGCCCTTAAGACTTAGTTTTGGTTCAAATATTTAGAAGATGAAATACGATAAATTGCCTACCGAACTATTTGTAGATAATAGGAAACGTTTTACTGCAGCACTTAAACCAAATTCCATTGCCATTTTTCATAGCAACGATGAGCATCCTTGGAATGGAGATGCCACCTTTCACTTTAAACAAAATTCTGATTTATTTTGGCTAAGTGGCATAGACCAAGAAGATACTTACCTATTACTTTATCCAGATTGTGCTATCCCCGAAATGCGCGAAGTACTATTTATAAAACGTACCAACGAAACCATGATTATTTGGAATGGGCATAAACTAACACAAGCACAAGCAAAGGAAGTAAGCGGAATTCAAAGCGTTTTTTGGTATGATGAGTTTGAGGTAAAATCGCATCAACTTATTAATTATGCCAGTAATTTCTATTTGAACCTAAATGAAAATGACAGAGCTGTTATCAAAACTCCTTATAAAGATTTACGTTTAGCGCATGAGATGCGTAACCGTTATCCTTTGCACGAATTTGAAAGAGCAGCTCCTATTTTACAAAGATTGAGGTCGGTTAAAAACGCTTGGGAACTCGCAGTTATGAAGCAAGCCGTAGAGATTAGCAATAGCATGATTAATCGTATTTTTAAATTTGTAAAGCCTGGTGTTTGGGAGTATGAAATTGAAGCCGAGGTGATACATGAGTACATTAGCAAAAAGGCAAATGGACACTCTTTTCACCCAATTGTAGCTAGCGGTGCCAACTCTTGTATCTTGCATTATGTAGACAATAACCAACAATGTAAAGCAGGAGATATTTTGTTATTAGATTCGGGTGCAGATTATGCCAATTATGCAAGTGATATGACCCGTACATTGCCTGTGAGTGGTAGGTTCAGCCCGCGACAAAAAGCAGTATACAATGCTGTACTACGTGTGATGAGAGAAGCAAAAAAATTATTAAAACCAGGCGTAAAGTTAATGGAATACCAAGCGCAAGTGGGTTTAATAATGGAGAAGGAATTGGTAGATTTGGGTTTGTTAAGTCTAGAAGATATTAAAAATCAAAATCCAGCTTGGCCAGCATACAAGCGTTATTTCATGCATGGCACCAGTCATTTCTTAGGAATAGATGTGCATGATGTTGGTATGCGTTATGAGCCTATGCAAGCCGGCATGACCTTTAGTTGCGAGCCAGGAATTTATATTGCAGAAGAAGCGATTGGTGTGCGTTTAGAAAACGAGATTTTGATAACAGAAAATGGCAATATTGATTTAATGGAACATATTCCTATTGAGGCCGAAGAGATTGAAATGTTGATGGCCAAATGATAGATACTTTATTGTTTGACATGGATGGGCTGCTGGTAGACTCTGAGCCCTGGTGGAAAGTGGCAGAAAAAGAAGTTTTTGGGGCGTTGGGCTTGCACTTAGATGATGAGTTGTTAAGACAAGTAATGGGCTTTAGGTTAAATGAAGTAGTAGTGCATTGGTACAACTATCAAGCTTGGCCTAATCCAGATTTTGCTAAAACAGAAGAAGATATTATTGTTTGCATGGAAAGCTTGTTGGCTCTGCATGCTACCGCTTTACCTGGGGTAATTAAAAGCCTTGAATTTGCAAAAGAAAAAGGATTCAAAATAGCTTTGGCTTCCTCCTCTTCTATGCGTTTAATTAACGTGGTGGTAGAAAAATTAGGCATCAAAGATTATTTTCAACTGCTGTACTCTGCAGAATCAGAACCTTATGGAAAACCTCATCCAGGCATATTCTTGAGTGCCGCACAACAATTAGGAAGCAGGCCAGAACAATGCTTGGTTATCGAAGATTCTATCAATGGCATGGTTTCTGCAAAAGCCGCAAAAATGCAATGTTTGGTGGTTCCCGAGAAAATTAAGTTTAATGCCCCGCAGTTTTCTTTGGCAGATTTTAAACTTGAAAGTATGGAAGGTTTTCCTGCTTTACTTACCAGCCAACCAAATTATATAACTCATCTAATTTAGGCGAGAGAATAATTTCAGTTCTGCGATTTTTAGCTCTTCCTTCCGAGGTTTCGTTTTTAGCTCTTGGCATGTATTCTCCTCTTCCAGCTGCCGTTAAACGCTTAGCATCTACTTTATAAGTTTCGTCTAATAAACGAACAATA
>JBIKKC010000158.1:0-5495 GCA_044360615.1 Bacteroidia bacterium
GGACCAAGATTAGGGTCGTTTACAGGATCGCGCTCCCAACTTCTATCAGAAAGCAACACTGCGGTTCTGCCAGATGCGCCATAAACTATGGAGTGATCTGCATAAACACCACCCACATCATCTAAATAATTGGTAGTGGTTAAACGCAAACCTGCCTCAAAGCCTAAGAAAAAATCGTCTCCAATTTTTTGCCTAAACCCAAAACCAACAGGAATACACAAACGCGTGAGCGAATATTTCTTTTGGTCATTGTAAGCTGTAGAACCTTGGCCTTCTGTGCCTAAGGGCTGCAATTCCATGGTTTTGCCATCGAAGGTGGTTTTAGGGTTAAAGTGAAAGATACCGATACCTCCAAATACATAAGGCACAAATGGACGCGCTTGGTAACTATTTAAATCAACAGGCAAAATATTGTATTCAAAATGCATAGAAGCCTCATAAATATCTGAGTAAAAATTTAAGTTTCTGTAGTAGTTAAACTTAAAGTCTTCTACACCATTGTAGCTGCGGGTAACACTTTCAAAGTTTTTATCATCTCCAGAAACGCGGCCATACCCAATAAAGCCTTTCATCGAAAATTTAGGCTTAAAATTATACCTCCCAAAAATGGAAGCAGAGAAATGGGATTCCTTCATTACAAAGGTTTCATTACTTAAATCTCCCAAATAATTGGAGGCACCGAGCATTAAACCAACCTCTACTTGCTGGGCTTGAGCTTGGGAACTTAGTAGAATTACCAAGCATAAAATCAACTTACCTTTCAACTTGCGCATAAAAGCAAAAATACTGAAAAACATCAAATCACAAAGACTAACGACAGGAAAGTTTAAAATGTTGCCAATTTGGTGTTAAACTCTGAAATTTCGGTTATCGTAACCCCACAATAATTTTTCGCGCAGTGTTTGGAGATAATTATCGCCTCCAAAGCGCACCAAACTTAGCTGTATATTGGCTTTCTTAATGGCCAATTGGGTATTGTTATCAATACTCTCCGAGCGCGAATCGAGGGTTACTAAAAAACTACTGCTCCTACCTTCAATCTCAAAAGAAATGACGTTTTGGTCGGATACAATTATAGGCCTTACATTTAGATTATGCGGGGCAATTGGGGTAATTACCAAGCTTTGTGAAGAAGGATACAAAATTGGACCCCCACAACTTAAATTATAGCCTGTAGAACCTGTTGGTGTAGAAATAATCAAACCATCGCTCCAATAAGAATTTAAAAACTCGCCATTGATATAAGTATGAATCGTAATCATACTAGAGCTGTCTTTTTTATGCAACACAAAATCGTTGAGCGCGTACTTTACTCCTCCAAATAAAGATTTATTTGAGGCCAGTTCTAATAAGGTACGCTTATCAAGAGTATAATGTCCTTTTTCTAAATCGCTTAACAATTGCACGGCATTTTGGGCTTGCACGCCAGCTAAAAACCCTAACCTACCAGTATTTATACCAATTACGGGCACTTGGTGTTCAAGCATTATTTCTAGGCTGCTTAGAATGGTACCGTCGCCCCCAATGCTTATTAGGAAATCAAAATTACCCGCTACAAACTCTTTGTGGTTATTAAATAGATTGGTGTTAGCGGGTAGGTTCAATCCGTTTCTAAGACAATCATCAAAATATTTGCGATATACACTAAACTCAATTTTCTTTTCAGCAAGCGCTTCAAAAAAAGATTCAATTTCAACAAATCGTTCGTCTTTAAAATATTTTCCAAATATGGCCAGGCGCATAATTTAAGTGTTTAAGTATTTTACAAGCCAACGGTATCTATCTTCTAACGAATGGTTGGGATCTTCTGCCCCATTGCTAAAAATAACTTTATAGCCAAAGCGCTCTAAACTAGCCATTACATGGGCCGGATAGGCTTTGTTTAACTTTATAGAAACCTGTAAAATATTAGCTTCATTCTTAAGTGGTTCAACCATAAGGTGAATAATTTTAGCCTCATTGGTTTCGCAAATGCGGGTAATTTCTGCTAAAGAATAATGTATAGCCTCAATTTCTAGCACTAATACAGCGCCTTCTTGAACCAAAGCCGAATGCGCAAATGCCTGCATGGCCATTTCTCTTCCCCGCAACATACCCTCATAATTACCCTCCGAATTTTGCAAAGCCAAAGCAGTAAAACCCGTATTGGCCATATGATTCCAGATATCAAACAAATGTAACTTAGCCGATATTACAAAAGGCTGAGGTGGTAACATAAAGTGCTCTACCCTTTCATTTTCTCTTTCTGCCGTTATCGCATAGGTGACATAACCGATAACCTTGCCTAATTCTACCACCGGCAATTCTTTCACCTGCCAATCTTCCATAAACAGCAATGCATTTTCTGCTGTATCGGAGCGCTTTAAGGGAAACATTTCCTGTGAAACAAATTGTATGGCAAACATGTATTAGGGTTTAGAGGTGTGCTTGGCATAGAATGCCGAAGCCAGGATATTAAATTCTGTAGGTTGCTCCATCATAGGTGCATGCCCACATTTATCTATAAAATACTTCTCCGAGTTAGGAAACAGCTCATGAAACTCATCGCAAACCTCTGGAGGTGTAATGGTATCTTGCTTACCCCAAATTAAACAAACAGGCATCTTAAAGTTAGGAATATCATTGCGCATGTTGTGCCTTATGGCAGATTTTGCCATGGTTAATATGCGCAGCAACTTGCTTTTGTCTTGAATGGTTTCATACACTTCATCTACCAATTCATCTGTGGTGGAGGCAGGATCATAAAAGGTTTTGCTAATTTTTTCTTTTAAGAATTGTTTATCTCCTTTACGCGGATAGGAAGCGCCAAAAGCATTCTCGTATAAACCCGAACTACCCGTTAACAATAAAGTTTTAACCTTTTGTGGATGCTTCTTAACGTAAACCAAACCAACATGTCCGCCTAGAGAATTGCCTAAAATATGTACCTCTTTAAAATCTTTGAACTCAATAAAATCATGGATAAAATTAGCCAAGCCCTCTACACTCAATTTAAGAATATTCATTTCAAAAATGGGCATCAGCGGAATAACCACCCTATGGTCTTTACTAAAATGATTTAATACATCCTTCCAATTACTAAGGGCACCAAATAATCCATGCAAAAGCAAGAGCACTTCGCCTTCGCCTTCATCAATGTAACTATATTTACCTTCCTTGTGAATTTTGTACTCCATGCAAGAATAAATCTTAGCCAAATATAGTTAACAATAACAAAGGGTCAATTTATTTTAAAAGTTCTACAAAGTTTTTTACCATTTGCAACCCAAATTCGGTAGTACAACTCTCTGGATGAAACTGCAAACCATAGATAGGTAAAGTTAGGTGTTCAAGTGCCATAACCTCATGATTATGAAAACAATTAGCCCATAAAACTGGTGGCAAATCTCTTACAACCAAAGAATGGTAACGTGTAGCAAAAAAATTTTCTGAAATATCTTTAAAAAGTACCCCTCCAGTATGCCGCATAGGGTCAATTTTGCCATGCCTTGGCGCATCTAACTTTTCTAAACGGGCGCCAAAATGCAAACCAATAGCCTGTTGACCCAAGCAAACCCCCAGTATAGGAACCTTCCCTATCCATTGTGGTAATACCTGCATTAAATACCCAGCATCTTGTGGTTTACCCGGCCCAGGCGATATTACCAAAGCCGCATAAAAGCTGGCATCTACAGCCAATAACAAGGGGTCATCGTTACGCACCACTTCGCAGTTTGCCCCACATGTGGCCAGGTAATCTGCCAGCATATACGTAAAGCTGTCGTAATTGTCGATGAGAAGGATATCCATAAAAAATACTTGGCAAAAATGTTCTATTCTATCCTTCACACCAAATTCTTTCTTATGATTGTAAAAAATATTATGAAAAAGTACCTAAACATAGGTTGCGGAAGTAGGTATCATTCTGCTTTTGAAAACATAGATGTAAATCCAGCCCATCCATCCATTATAAAACATAATGTAAAAAAGGGGCTGCCCTTCCCTGCCAACTCATTCGAAGCTGTTTATCACTCGCATGTTTTAGAACACCTGCCTTCAGAAAAAGGAAAGGCCATGTTAGAAGAGTGTTTTAATGTGCTTCAGCCTGGAGGAATTATTAGAATTGCGGTACCCGATTTAGAAAAAATGGTACGCTTTTACTTAAGCCAATTGGATCAAAACGACCTTAGCCAAGAAACCCATAGGGTAAAATATGAATGGGCTATTTTGCAGTTGTTCGACCAAGTGGGAAGAAACGAAGGTGGCGGAAACATGCTCCCTTTCTTAAGCCAATATGCTAAACCATACCAAAATTTTTTAGGAGAACAAATTGGGTTAGAATTGGACTTTGCCCTACAACACCAAACCCCTGGCGGCATAAAGCAAAAGTTATACCTGCTAAAAAAGCAAATACAAGCCTTGCTTAACAAAATACCTTTTATGCAGTATTACCAAATAGGCAAATTTAGATCAGGCGGAGAAGTGCATTACCGCATGTACGATAAATTATCTTTGAGTAATCTCTTACTTTCTTGTGGCTTTGTTGAACCAAAAGTTTGTGGCGCGCTAGAAAGTAGCATTGCCAATTGGAGCTCATTTAACTTAGATGCGGTAGACGGAAAAACCATAAAACCCGACTCCCTTTTTATGGAAGCTAAAAAGCCTTAAGCCCTTGAAGATTTTATTACTCAATACCAACGATAGCCGAGGTGGCGCGGCAAAGGCCTGCTACCGCTTACTCCAAAGCTTAGGTGCCAAGGCCAAGTTATTGGTATTAGAAAAGAAAACAGAAGATAATACCAAAATCTATACAGCAGTATCAAATAGATTAGCTTTTTTCTTTTATACCAGAATTAACAAATACCTCCTACGCCTAAAAGGCATTAAACCTAACACTACTTTTAATGACGATAAGATAAGTCTTAGCTTGCAACAACACCCTTTGGTTAAAGAGGCAGAGCTCTTGCATTTGCATTGGATAAACAGAGGATTTATAAGTTTAAATGAGTTAGGTAACCTAAGTAAGTTGAACAAGCCCATAGTGATAACTTTGCACGACATGTGGTATTTTACAGGAGGATGTCATTTCCCAGCAAATTGTAAAAAATACCAAAACACATGCGGCGCTTGTATTGCCATTGGTTCAGAAAAAGCAGAAGATATAAGCACCCAACAACAAGCTTTAAAAGCTAAGTTATACGCCTCACATAAGCTGCATTTTATTGCCCCTAGTTATTGGATGCAACAAAAAGCCTTAGCTTCTAGTTTATTAAAAAACGCAAGCATAAGTGTTATTAAAAATGGTTTAGACTTGAACCTATATAAGCCCAATGCAGAGGCGAAAAAAAACTGGCGCACAAAGCAGCAAATTGCACCAGATACCTTGCTGGTTTTATATGGCGCAGAATCTATTGCCGACGAAAGAAAAGGCTTTACCTTATTGATGCTTGCCTTAGAAAAACTGCACCAACTGCAACTTCCTTTTGAACTTATTGTTTTTGGGAATACTGGTAATT
>JBIKKC010000159.1:0-5490 GCA_044360615.1 Bacteroidia bacterium
AATAAGTGGCGGGGTTAGTAATGTTTCTTTTTCATTTCGCGGTAACGATAAAGTGCGTGAAGCCATGCATTCGGCCTTCTTATATCATGGTATCCAAAACGGCATGACCATGGGTATTGTGAATCCTAGTCAGTTAGAAGTTTACGACGAAATTGACAAAGATTTACTAGAGTATGTTGAAGACGTTTTACTCGATAGAAAAGACGATGCAACAGAACGTTTGTTAGAGTATGCCGAGAAAGTAAAAGGCAAGGGTAAAGAAAAAGTACTAGACTTAGAATGGCGCAATGCCCCGGTAGCAGAGCGTTTAAGTCATGCACTAGTTAAAGGTATTGTAGAATTTATAGATGAAGATACAGAAGAAGCACGTAAACAATTTGCTAGACCACTAGAAGTGATTGAAGGGCCATTAATGGCTGGGATGAATATTGTGGGAGACTTGTTTGGTTCAGGCAAAATGTTTTTACCACAAGTGGTGAAGAGCGCTAGGGTTATGAAAAAAGCAGTTGCGTATTTAATGCCTTATATGGAAGAAGAGAAGCGCAGAACGGGCGATACCAGCACTTCTCAAGGTAAAATCTTAATGGCAACCGTTAAAGGAGATGTGCATGATATTGGGAAAAACATTGTAGGAGTAGTATTGGCTTGTAATAATTTTGATATCATAGATATTGGGGTAATGGTGCCAGCAGAAAAGATACTAGAAGCTGCTATACGTGAGAATGTAAATGTAATTGGCTTAAGTGGTTTAATTACGCCCAGCCTCGATGAAATGGTGCATGTAGCTAAGGAGATGGAACGATTAGGAATGAAGATTCCATTGTTAATTGGTGGGGCAACAACTTCGAGAGCACATACTGCCGTAAAAATTGACCCAGTATATAGTGGTCCGGTAATACATGTATTAGATGCCAGTAAGAGTGTGCCAGTTGCACAAAATTTTATTAGTCCAGATTTAATTGCCCCCGCCACCGCTAAGTACAAGGCCGAGTATGAGCAATTTAGAATTGATTATAAGAACAGGAAGAAGGACAAGAATTTTGTGGGCTTAAATGCAGCGCGCGATAAGAAGATGAAACTTAGCTTTGACAATTTAGTAAAACCTGGATTTTTAGGAACTAAAGTGTTTGAAGATTTTCCGCTAGAAGAGCTACGCCAGCGCATAGATTGGACTCCCTTCTTTTCTACTTGGGAATTAGCAGGTAGGTACCCAGCCATTTTAGAAGATAATATTATTGGGGTGGAGGCTAAAAAGTTATTTGTGGATGCCAACAAAATGTTGGATGAGGTGATTGCTAAAAAACTACTCAAAGCAAAAGGTATTATTGGTTTTTATGAAGCCAATGCAGAAGGGGATGATGTAATAATAGAAACACCAAACGGCCAGCAAACTTTTAGTTTTTTAAGGCAGCAAAATGAGAAAGCTGCAGATCAGGCTTATCTGTGTTTAGCAGATTTTATTGCACCTAAAAGTTCAGGTAAAAAGGATCATATAGGTTTCTTTGCAGTAACTGCTGGTATTGGTATTGAACCAATTGTGGAAGCTTACGAAAAAGACCACGATGATTACCATAGCATCATGATAAAAGCCATAGCCGATAGGTTAGCCGAAGCGATGGCAGAAAAGATGCACGAAATGGTGAGAACAGAATATTGGGGTTTTGCTAAAGGTGAGCAGTTAACAGACGATGAAATCATAAGAGAAAAGTATTCAAGTATTCGTCCTGCCCCTGGCTACCCAGCTTGTCCAGACCACACAGAGAAACGTAAGTTGTTTGATTTGCTACAGGTAGAAAAGGAGATAGGGATCAACCTCACAGAGAACTTTGCCATGTATCCAACAGCTGCGGTAAGTGGGTATTACTTTGCACATGAAGAAAGCAAGTACTTTGCTGTAGGTAAAATACAAAAAGACCAAGTAGAAGAATATGCAAAACGCAAAGGAGTTGATGTAGCTTACGTAGAGCGTTGGTTAGCGCCTAATTTGAGTTACGAATAAGCTTATAATTACAATTTATTAACCCCGAAAAATGAAAGTATAACTTTCGTTTTTCGGGGTTAATTTTTTTATTTAACTAACTTTGGCAATCTTTTTTCGAGAAATTCTCTAAGTCCAATGGCATATAAGTTACTGTTAATAGGCCATTCATTTTCTTCGCTTGGTGTAATTACAAAATTATTATGTGTACCAAGTTCTTTAATACTTTCCGAATATCCTCTGCTTATTGAAGGTTTCTCTGAATATTTAATTTCTATGCTAGCTATAGGTTTAATGCCTTTTACTAAAATGAGATCTACCTCTGCTCCATCATGGGTTCTAAAGTAATAGGGTTGAACCGAATGGGGTAGGAGTGAAATGATTTGCTCGATTACATAGCTTTCCCAAGAGTATCCAAGGATGGGATGGTAGTGTAAATCTTTGATATGATGTATATCTAATAAATAATGCAATAAGCCAGTATCTCTAACATAAACCTTAGGACTTTTTACCAATCTTTTGGAAGTATTCTTATGAAAGGGCATAAGCTTTCTTACCATAAAGGCTCCTTGCAAGTAATCTAGATAGCGGTTAACTGTAATTGCACTCACATCTAATCCCTTTGAAAATGAATGGGCATTCCAAATGCCACCTTGTTGATGTGCTAACATTCGCCACAATTTAAACATCAATTGAGGCGAAAAACTTATTCCAAAAAGTTGGTTAAGATCTCTTTCAATAAATGTTCTTGCAAAACCGTCCATCCATCTAAAGTAGTGTTCATCGGTCTTTGCTTTCCAAGCATCTGGAAACCCTCCTCTAAACCAGTGTTTTTCTAATACCTTGGGTTTATTGGGAAGTTCTACAAGAAGTAAGGGTGTGGCTTCTAAGTAATAGATTCTACCTGCTAAAGTTTCGGAAGTGCCGTGTATTAATGCGGGACTTGCCGATCCAAGGAGTAAAAACCTGCCTGCCTTTCTTTTTTTATCGATTAAAGAGCGCATGATGGGAAAGAGTTCTGGCATACGTTGCACTTCATCTATGATTACTTGGTTATCTTGGTGTGCAGTTAAGAATAATTCAGGGTTTTCAAACTTTCTTAAATCTTGCGGACTCTCCAAATCAAAGTACACACCTTTTTTGATAGGCATATTCTTTTGGACTAACTTGGCTACTGTGGTTTTGCCACATTGCCTTGGGCCGATGATTCCAACGGCAGGAAATTCTTTTAATAGCTTTTCTACTTTTCCTTGTAAAATCCTAGTTATCATGCTTCAAAGATAATATTATTCCCGAAATATGAAAGTGTAACTTTCGTTTTTCGGGGTTATTATTATAAAAGGTTTAATTTTTTAGTGCTAAAATGCCATTTTTTATTACAGCCTAAATTGCCTATTTTTGCCCCTTAATTTAAACGCTTAAGGAGGATTTAAGGAGTGCAAAAATATTTAATTAGCGATTTAGCAAAGTACGAGGGGCAAGAAATTACCTTATCTGGTTGGGCTAGCAATAAAAGAGAAAGTAAAGGTTTGGTATTTATAGTTTTACGCGATGGTACAGGCTGGTGTCAATGTGTTGCCAGCGCAGACGTGCTAAGCGCAGAGAATTTTGAAGAAGCGCGTAAAGTGACTCTTGAAACTTCCTTACATCTTACCGGTAAGGTGGTTAAAGATGAACGCCAAATAGGTGGTTTCGAAATACAAGTAAGTCAACTTCAAATTATTGGCGAATCCGCAGATTATCCCATCGCTAAAAAAGAACATGGGGTAGATTTTTTAATGGATAAGCGTCATCTCTGGTTGCGTGCCCAACGCCAATGGGCTATTATGCGCGTTCGTAATCAGATTAGTTTTGCCATTCACCAGTTTTTTCAAAAGGAGGGTTTTGTGCAAATGGATGCTCCTCTATTTACTGGAAATGCTTGCGAAGGCACAAGTAATTTATTTGAAACAGATTTCTACGGCGACCCGGCATATTTGAGTCAGAGCGGCCAATTATACGGCGAAGCTATGGCTTTCTCTATGGGTAAAATCTACACCTTTGGCCCAACTTTTAGGGCAGAGAAATCTAAAACGCGCCGCCACTTAAGCGAATTCTGGATGATTGAGCCAGAGATGATGTTTTACGACATCTTCGACAACATGGATTTAATCGAAAACTTCTTGCGTTTTGTGGTTACTAATGTTTTAGAAAATTGCGCCAAAGAGTTAGAAACAATTGGTAGAGATATCAGCGTTTTGCAAAATATTATAAAGCCTTTCCCACGCCTCACCTACGATGAAGCAGTTAGTATTATCAAAGGGGAGAAAGATGTGAATGGCAAGAATTCTATTGTTACTTTAGAGCAAGATTTGGCCTTGGTTCAAACCAGAATAGCTGCTATTAATTTAGAAATAGGCGAGAGAGAAGAGAAGATAAAAACCCCTGGCATGAAGAAGGGTGAAATTGGATTTAACCAAGCGCAAATAGATAAGTTAAAACAAGAGCTTGCCGATTTAGAAGAACAAGAAAGAAACATTCCTCAGTGGTTACAAAGTGCCCGTAATTTTAAATATGGCAATGATTTAGGTGGTAGTGATGAAACGGTAATTACCCGCTTATTTGAGGTGCCTATTATGGTTTATAACTGGCCGCATGAAGTGAAAGCTTTTTATTTAAAACGCGATCCAAATAACCAAGCTTTTGCTAGAGGTGTGGATGTGTTAGCGCCAGAAGGCTATGGTGAAATTGTGGGTGGAGGCGAACGTGAAACAAATGTGCAATTACTTACCGATAAAATAAACGAACACCAATTGCCTATGGAGGCCTTTGAATGGTACTTAGATTTACGTCGCTATGGCACCGCGCCGCACGCAGGTTTCGGACTAGGTTTAGAAAGGCTTGTAACTTGGATTTGTAAATTGCCGCATGTAAGAGAAAGTATTCCATTCCCAAGAATGTACGGGAGGCTATTGCCATAATGGGCAAATTTACCGCACATAAATACCTGCTTTTTCTTTTTTTAGTCTTGAACCTAGGCGCTGCAAATGCCCAAGATAAAGGAAAGTTAGAAAAATTAATCGATAAGGCTTACAGCATTGTTGAAGGAGATTCTGCCAAGCCTAAGAGTAACTATTTTCTCATTATTCCTATGTGGGGAATTGCTCCAGAAACAGGGTTAAAACTTGGTGTAAGTGTTGGCTTTGTTTTTAGAATGGCTGTAGATTCTATTACAAGACCTTCTATGGCTAAGATAAATACTTCTTTTACTACCAATCGTCAATTTAATTTTAGACCTTTTTGCGATTTATTCTTTAAAGAAAATAAATACAATCTAAAGGCGCAATATGTGTTTAACGATTTTAATGAAAACTATTGGGGAATAGGTAACCAAGCTACTGAAGCGGATAAGGAGCTTTATGATTTTAACCAACATAAACTCAACGCAAGGCTAACCAAACAAATTATTCATAACCTCTATTTTGGTGGGCAGTTTATGTACGAGAAACTGTATAAAACACAATTTGAAGCAG
>JBIKKC010000160.1:0-5484 GCA_044360615.1 Bacteroidia bacterium
TTCTTAGTGTTAGTTTGCCCCCTTTAAGACATTTGCCGCTGCTTTCACTAATTTTGGCCCTTCATAAACAAAGCCAGTATAGAGTTGAACCAAACCAGCGCCCCGCCTAACTTTTTCTAGGGCTTGTTCTGGTGTGTGTATTCCGCCAACCCCAATAATTGGTAATTGCCCACCTGTTTTTTGAACGATGTATGCGAGTACCTCTGTAGATTTATCAAAAACAATTTTACCACTTAACCCCCCTGCCCCTATTGCTTCAACCGTTGCCTTAGGAGTAATAAGTCCCTCTCTCGAAATAGTAGTATTAGTAGCTACCAAACCTTCTATACCGCTCTCTTGCACAATAGCTAACACATCATCTAATTGTGTATGTGTAAGGTCGGGAGCAATTTTTAATAAAATAGGTTTACTAATTTCACCATTAGCAATCTTTTCTTTTCTTAAAGAAACAAGTTTACCCAAAATCTCCAGCAATGGCTTTTTATCCTGCAGTTCTCTAAGGTTAGGCGTGTTGGGAGAACTAACGTTTACTACAAAATAATCTACCACTGCATATAATTTATCAAAACAAATGGCATAATCATTAACGGCCTCTTCGTTTGGTGTAACTTTATTTTTTCCAATATTACCGCCAACAATTAAGTCCTTAGGCCTATTTTTTAGCCTTTGCGCAATAACTGCTACCCCATCATTGTTAAAACCCATACGGTTAATTAAGGCTTCATCAGGTTTTAGCCTAAATAAGCGCGGCTGCTCATTTCCAGACTGTGGTTTTGGAGTAACCGTACCAATTTCTATAAACCCAAATCCCAAGGCAGCTAATTCATGTAAGTATTCGGCATTTTTATCTAAACCAGCAGCCAAACCTACCCTATTGGTAAAGTTTAAACCAATAAATTGAAAAGGCGCTTTAACCAAATATATTTTTTTTAGTATTGAACCCAAAAAAGGTATACCCAGTAAGGCTTTTAAGGTTTTGAAGGTAAAATGATGCGCCCTCTCGGCAGGCATTAAAAACAGAAAACTTCTAATTAGATTGTACACTAAGCGTAATAATTTTTGTCAAATTTAGGTTCAACCCAGCTTTTTTCTAAACAATTTTTAAAAATGAGAGTTGAATTGATATAAAACCTCACAAGTGTTATTTAGAATACATATAAATACAAAAATGTGCATAAATGACAAGCCTTAGCAGGGTTTTAAAGCAGGAGATACATAAATTCGCACTCAAATTTTAAAACGATAGATTCAATGAACTGGGTTACAAAAATGTTCTCATCTACCATTGGCCAGAAGTTTATTATGGCTTTAACGGGATTATTCCTGTGTACCTTTTTAGTGGTGCACATGATAGGAAACTTACAACTTTTTAAATCGGATTTTGGCCTTGCCTTTAATACCTATGCGGTATTTATGACAACCAATCCGCTTATTAAATTTGTTTCCTATGGCTTATACGCCTTTATTTTATTACATGCCTTCAAAGGTTTTATGCTTATGCGTAAAAACAGTGTTGCGCGCCCTGTAAAATATGCAGTTCAAAACGGTGCTGCAAATAGCCATTGGACTAGCAGAAGTATGGGTGTTTTGGGAACTTTATTACTTGTTTTCATTGTTGCACACATGTCAGATTTTTGGTTTGAATATAAATTTGGTCATGTGCCTTATACTACCTACGCTACCAATATTGCAAACGGCGATGTAAAGGCAATTCCTATGAGCCCGGATTATACCCAATTTAACAAAATTGAAGAATCTATGGTATCTAGCCCAGATGGCAACCAATACAAAGTAGTTATTGTAAAAGACCTTTATAAAGAAGTTGCAGAAGGTTTTAAAGTATGGTGGTTAGTGGTATTCTATGTTATTGCCATGGTTGCAGTTGCATTCCATTTATTTCATGGTTTTCAAAGTGCTTTCCAATCTTTAGGGTTGAACCATCCAAAGTATAATGGTCTTATAAAATCTTTAGGACTCTGGGTTTTCTCAATCGCTATACCTGCAGCTTTCGCTGCAATGCCTATTTATTTCTTTTTCAAATAATTAATATTAACCAGCAATATGGCCTCTATACTCGATTCAAAAATTCCGGAAGGCGCACTGGAAACAAAATGGACCAAATACCGTTCAACTGTTCCTTTGGTTAACCCTTCCAATAAAAGAAATTTAGAAATTATTATTATCGGTTCTGGCTTAGCCGGAGCTTCAGCTGCAGCCTCTCTTTCAGAATTAGGATATAAAGTTAAAGTTTTTTGTTTCCAAGATTCTGCTCGTAGAGCGCACAGTATTGCTGCCCAAGGAGGTATCAATGCAGCCAAGAATTATCAAAATGATGGTGATTCTACCTACCGCTTATTTTACGATACCATAAAAGGCGGTGATTACCGCGCACGCGAAGGAAACGTGTATCGTTTGGCAGAAGTAAGTGCAAGCATTATTGACCAATGCGTGGCGCAAGGTGTTCCATTTGCGCGCGAATATGGGGGCTTACTTTCTAACCGCTCATTTGGCGGAACGCAAGTGCAAAGAACATTTTACGCTGCGGGTCAAACTGGCCAACAATTGCTACTAGGTGCATACAGTGGCTTACAAAGACAAGTAGGTATGGGTACCGTAAAAATGTATGCCCGCCACGAAATGTTAGATATAGTTACTATAGATGGTAAGTGCCAAGGCATTATAGCCCGCGATCTTACGACAGGTAAACTAGAAAGACATTTTGCTAATGCTGTTTTATTATGTTCTGGAGGATATGGAAATGTATTTTTCTTATCTACCAATGCGATGGGTTCTAATGTAACCGCGGCTTGGAAAGCACATAAAAAGGGAGCCATGTTTGCTAACCCTTGCTTTACACAAATTCACCCAACTTGCATTCCTGTTTCTGGAGATCACCAAAGTAAGTTAACGCTAATGAGTGAATCTTTGCGTAACGATGGACGTATTTGGGTGCCTGCAAAAAAGGAAGATGCACAGGCATTGCGCGAAGGCAAGATTAAACCAAATGATATCAAAGAAGAAGATAGAGATTACTATTTAGAAAGAAGATATCCAGCTTTTGGAAATTTAGTGCCAAGAGATGTGGCCTCACGTGCAGCTAAAGAAAGATGCGATGCGGGTTATGGGGTTAACAAAACGGGTGAAGCAGTATTTTTAGATTTCGCTTTCAACACCAAAAGATACGGAAGAACAGAAGCCACCAAAAAGGGAATTCAAAACCCAAGTGAGGCGCAAATAGTAGAATTAGGAAGAGCGGTTGTTAAAGAGAAATATGGTAACTTGTTTGATATGTACGAACAAATTACAGGAGTGAATCCATACGAACAGCCTATGATGATTTACCCTGCGGTGCATTATACCATGGGCGGACTTTGGGTAGATTACAACTTAATGACCAATATTCCTGGATTATACGCCTTAGGTGAAGCTAACTTCTCAGACCACGGGGCTAACCGTTTAGGTGCATCTGCTTTAATGCAAGGATTAGCCGATGGTTACTTTGTAATTCCTTACACTATTGGTGCTTATTTAAGCAAAGAAATTAGTGTAAAAGCCGTTCCAACAGACCATGAAGCTTTTGTGGAAGCTGAAAGAAAGGTTCAGGAAAACATTGACCGTCTTATGAACATTAAGGGAACCAAATCAGTAGATTATTTCCATAAAAAATTAGGTAAGATTATTTGGAATAATTGCGGAATGGCAAGAAATGAAAAGGGCTTAACAGAAGCTATAGCCGCGGTTCAACAATTGCGTAAAGAATTCTGGAGTGAGGTTAGAATACCAGGAGATGCCAATGGTTTGAACCCAGAGTTGGAAAAAGCTGTTAGGGTTTCAGATTTCCTAGAACTTGGCGAGTTAATGTGCTTAGATGCTTTAAAACGTAACGAGAGTTGTGGAGGTCATTTCCGTGAAGAATACCAGACCGAAGAAGGTGAAGCTTTGCGTGATGATGAAAACTACAAGTATGTAGCCAGTTGGGAAATGAAAGGCGAAAGCATGTGGGAACTACACAAAGAAGATTTGATTTACGAAAACATTAAAATTGCACAGAGAAGCTATAAGTAGGCAGCTAGCAGCTGGCCTCTGGCAGCTGGCAATTAAATAATGTGAACAAAAAAAAATAAAATATAAGTACATGGCAAGGAGCTAGAAGCTAGATGCCAGAAGCTAAAATAAAAGATATGGAAAAGCATTTAAATCTAAAAATTAAAGTTTGGCGTCAGAAAAACGCAAACGATAAAGGAAAATTCGAAGAGTATCCAGTAAATAATATCTCTACGGATATGTCCTTTCTAGAAATGTTTGATGTGCTAAACGAGAAATTAATTGTTGAGGGTAAAGACCCTGTGGCATTTGACCATGATTGCCGTGAGGGAATTTGTGGAAGTTGCAGTATGTTTATCAATGGTAGACCCCATGGCCCTAAGCAAGCTGTAACTACTTGCCAATTGCACATGCGCAGCTTTAATGATGGCGAAACCATTACGGTAGAACCATGGAGAGCAGCACCCTTCCCAGTAATTAAAGATTTAGTGGTAGACCGCTCTGCTTTCGATAGAATTATATCTGCAGGTGGGTTTATCTCTGTAAATACAGGTAATGCACAAGATGCCAATGCTATTCCTATTCCAAAAGACGATGCAGATGAAGCATTTGCCGCTGCTGCTTGCATAGGTTGCGGGGCTTGTGTGGCAGCTTGTAAAAATGCCTCTGCCATGTTATTTGTTTCGGCTAAAGTTTCGCAATTGGCTTTATTGCCACAAGGCCAACCAGAGCGCTACCAACGTGTGCAAGAAATGGTAGCTACCATGGATGCAGAAGGTTTTGGCGCTTGTACCAATACCGGAGCTTGCAGCGCAGAATGCCCTAAAGGAATCTCTCTTACTAATATCGCCAGAATGAATAGAGATTACTTAGTTTCTGAAATAGCTAGCAATCGTTAATTTAATAATTGAAAATAATAAAAGAAAAGCTGAGGGTAAATTACCTTCAGCTTTTCTTTTTTAGTGCAACTAATTTTAGTAATTTAGCGTCTTCACAGAAGTGAGTTGTTTGAATCACCCGATAAAATATCTTTTCCTGCTTTTTGGTTTGTTGGTTCAAACCTTAACCTTTGCTACGCACTATAGGGCCGGCGAAATTACCTACAGGCAAATTAGCCCTAGAGTTTATGAAGTTACCGTAATTACCTATACCGACCCTACCAACCAAGCGGCCGATAGAGATGCCATGGAGGTGTTTTGGGGAGATGGTAAAAGCGATATTGTGCCAAGAAGTAATGGCAATGGAGAAATTATTAACTCTGATGAAAGCAATAAGATAAAGAAAAACATTTATAGGTATAGCCATACTTACCCGGGGGCGGCAAGTTATACCATTAGCATTACCGATCCCAACCGCATAGATGGGATCAAAAATATAAATGGAGGCAATACCGTAAATTTACCTTTCTATGTAGAATCTATGCTAACCATTAATGATTTA
>JBIKKC010000161.1:0-5480 GCA_044360615.1 Bacteroidia bacterium
GCATTATTTGCGGAAAAACGGCTTCACCTCCAGGTTGCCCAGCAGAAAATGATGTAGATAGCATTAATGTCAGGATTTTTTCTGCAGGTTCCAATTACTCGCAACCCAAAGGATTGGCAAGGTTTGTAAAACTTTCTTTTGAAGAAGAAATGTTACCGCTATTGGACGTAAAAACACAAATAAACATCATGAACGCCGAAGATAGAGTGGGCCGCGGTGGCGATCATATTCCGTTTAGGCAACAAGGTTATGCAGCCATAAGATTTAGCAGCGCCAACGAGCATGGAGATGCAAACCCACAGCCAGGTTATGTTGATAGGCAGCATAGCACAAGAGACATTCTAGGCAAAGACCAAAATGCAGATGGTAAAATTGATGACTTTTATGTAAATACAAATTACTTACAAAGAAATGCCCAACTCAATGGAACAGCAGCCGCGATGCTTGCCTTAGGGCCACAAACTGCGCCAGACTTTGATTTGGTTAATGATGGCAATGGCCTTTCTGTTATTCTAAAAAACCCAACACAACCCTATCATTACAGAATAGGTTTTAGAAGCCGCAACAATACTTTTGATACGCTCATAAATCTTATAGGAGCAAATGATTTAAAAACTTACCATGTAAAACAAGATAGCTTTTACTTTATATCTGTAGCCAGGGTTGATACGCAAGGCATTGAAAGCATATTTTCAATAGAAAAATATGTTAAAGTATTGGGCGTACCTCCAACTGGCTTGAACCAAAACATAAGAAATGAAATTGGCATGCAACTTTTGCCGGTAAGTCCTAATCCTATTGATGAAACGTTAACTTTAAGTGTTTGGGTTAAAACTCCGAAAGCAAACTTAAAAGCAAGCATATTGATTACTGATTTACAGGGAAAAATAGTGACAGAGCTACCCATAGTTTTGGATCAACCCATTAATGAAGTAATTTTTAACCATGGCTTTTCTGCTAAAGGACTTTATCATTGCTCACTTTTTGTAGAAGAACAATTAATAGATACACAAAAAATATGGTTCAAATAAGAAGAACACTTAGCTATTTAATTTTATTAGGCTTGAGCTTAACCCATGCGGTGGCGCAAGTAAAACCAACAGAAAACACGACAGGGCAAAAGCCTATTTTATATCAACCCTCTATTCTTATAGAAATGTTTTCATCTGAAGGCTGCAGCAGTTGCCCCGTGGCCGATGAATTTATGGGGGAGCTTATTCACATGAGTGATAGTGTTGGTTTAGCCGTTTATGTAATCGATTTCCATGTAGATATTTGGAATAGATCTGGTTGGGTTGATCCTTACTCTGATTCAAATTACACCAAACGCCAGCAAACCTACCTCAAGAAAAAGAGCATACAGTCTACTTATACACCCATGGCTTTTATAAATGGTGGCGACAAAGATTTTGCAGGGAGTGATAAGCCTGGTATTGGCCGCACCTTGCATGCATTAATCAATACGCCATCGCAACATTTTTTAAGAACTGCGGTAGGACCGGTGGAAGGACAAGATAGCATGCAGCTTACTTACCAAGCCTGGGGAAATATAGATTCGTGTGATTTGAGAGTAGCCTTTATTCAAAAGCGCATCAACAATATGGTAATGGGTGGCGAAAACTCTGGCTTGGTTTTACACCACCACAATATTGTGCGAAACTTCTACACTTTACCTACGGATGGAAAAGATAAAGGGACAATTAAAATTGGGTATAATCCAGATTTTAACATGGAGAATTTTGCGGTAATAAGTTACCTGCAACACCAAAGAACTTGGAAAGTATTAGCAGCAGACAGAATTACTTTTACAACCAAATAAAGGACATAGAAATTCTCTAATTATCCTGCTTCACTTTTTCATAAAATTCTTTAAAGCTATCTTTTTCAAAAAATGCTTTTTGAGTAGACTTTTGCTTCCATTGGTCTAAGAAATATAGGAAATAGGTAGCTTTGTTTTCATCACTATTTTTGCTGTAATAGTTTATAAGAATAGGCAAGGCCTCTTCGCAAATACTAGCAGACTGTAGTTGCAAGTAGTTTCTATAATGGTTAAACATTCCTCTTCTATAATACCCGTTTTTACCCAGCTGCGAAGCAAAATAGGAATTAAAATTCTTACCACTTTGCTGGGCATAAAAACTAGCAATAGCATTTTGAACCGAACCGCTTGCTAAGGATTCTAGATTCTTTGCTAAAACTAAGGCAGTATCTGGCTGGTAAACTGCAATAATTTCAAAAGAGGTGGCAATAATTCCATACGATTGACTACTTAAACCTTCATAAAAAACCTCTTTATATTTTTCGTAACCATAACGCTCTTGCAAAACTTGCCTCGCATTTCTGCTTAATCTGGTATGGGTTTGTTGCTTGGCACAACGCGATACTTCTAACTCCAAATTATCAAATACGGCATTAGGGGTAATAAGGTTCAACCCCATACTTTGGTAGAACCAGGATGCATTGCCCAATAATATCTTACTTGCCTCTGCGCGCGGTATTGAGGCTTCTAAGCTTGGATCAGACAAGGCTTTTACAGCCCTTAGTACAGGTTGATAAGATAAACCATATTGAACCTGAGTTAACCACTCAACTTCTTTTTTTGCCTCTTTAAATAGAGCCGGTACAACTCCGTTTGGATCGCAATACCAAGTTAACAATTCCTTATTTTCTAAACTTTCGCATCTATCAAACTCCAATTTATCATTTACATCTATATAAATAATTTCTGTACTCCCATCTTTAAAATGCAAAGCAATGGGCAACTTTAAACGAAACAAGCCAAAGCTACTGTCTTGCACCTGCTCTATCATAAAACCTTTTTTAACATTCTTTGCCGATTGAATACTAACCTTTAATTCTGGATGTCCTTTACCTAAAAACCACTGATTAAAAAATGGGATTAAATCAATACCAGCAGCCTTTTCCATGGCCTTTCTTAAATCATGAATGTCTGTTGCAGAAAATGCGTTTTGGGTAAGGTATATTTTCATCCCCTTAAAAAAAGCACTATCCCCTATTACACTTCTTAAATGATGTAAAATCCAGGAGCCCTTTTGGTAACTTACCACATCAAACATATCATCGGGTTGCACAAAATGAGTGCGGATAGGCGTTAACTGATGCTTGTTTTTTTGACGCAAATACGCTTCCCAATTATTTGCAAAAACCCTATCAGCCTCTAGCTTACCCAAAGCTTTTTCATGGTACAGATATTCCCCATAAGTTGCAAAGCTTTCATTCAGAGGAATATTTCCCCAACTCCTACTGGTTACTAAATCGCCAAACCAATGGTGAAACAATTCATGCGCGATAATATCCTCCTGTGGATTATCCAAATGCTCCCTTTCATCGTGTTGCACAAACTCGCCATGCAAAACGGCAGAAGTATTTTCCATGGCACCACTTACAAAATCTCTAACCACAACCTGCGAAAACTTACTCCATGGATAAACCACACCCGTAAGTTCAGAAAATATATCTAACATTTCTGTGGTCTTGCCAAATATGAGTCGAGCATGAGGCGCAAATGCTGGTTCAAGATAATAACTTACCTCTTTACCTCTCCAAACATCTTTAGTAACCACAAAATTGCCAATAGCCATCATAGTAAGATAAGGCGCATGGGGTTCTAGCTGCTGCCAATGATCTACATGTTTACCATTGGTTAAAGTTTTAACGCTCTTTAACAATCCATTGCTTAAGCTTACTTCTCCACTATCAACAGTTATAAATAAATCTTGGGTATGCTTTTCATTTGGTGCATCTATGGTTGGGAACCAGCAAGAGTTATATTCCGTTTCTCCTTGGGTCCAAATCTGACGAGGTTTATTAGGATCTATATTGAGGGGATCTATAAAATATAAGCCACGCGAATCTGTAATTGCCCTCCCTCCTTCTTTAGGTAATTCGGAAGGCTTGGCTATGTATTGAATAAAAAGTTTTAAACTATCTTTTTGTCCGTAAGCCAGCCTTAGCTGCTTGCCATCATAAGTATAATCTAGGTCTTGGGTATCTTTTTGGTTCAAAACGGCTACCCTTAAAATCTGAAACCCTTTGGCATCTAGCTCTAATTCTTTGGGCTTTTGGGTATAAGGTTTGAACCAAAGCGTTGCCTTGCCATAAACCCATTGTTTGGGATAATCAAAAGAAACTTCGAGTTGGGTATGCAGTAAATCTGCCACTTGCGGCCGCATTACCTGCAATTGTGGAACTGGCTTAGCATTTGAGGGTTTTACCACCATATCCTCCAGAAAAATTTCTGTGGGCTGTTTATTCGTTTCGTTTTTGTTTATTTTGCAGGCGTTAAAAAGCAAAATGAACATTACTAAATAGGTTGTTACTTTTTTCATCGTATAAATCTATTGCAATAAAAGCCAATCATGTTACATATAAAAATAAAGGATCAGGATTTTCAATTTGACTACCACCAAGGGGAAGCAATTTTGCAAGGCAAAGCGGTAAATGCCGATGCTATAAAGTTAGCCCCAAATAAATACCATGTGCTTATTAACCACCAAAGTTATACCATAGAACTTCTAGAAAAATCTGAAAATGGCAAAACCATGCAAATTCTAGTAAATGGGGTAAAACAAGAGGTGAGTATAAAAGATAAGTATGATGCTTTATTAAGTCAGTTAGGTATGGACAAGTTAATGAGCACCAAGGCTAATGTAGTTAAAGCTCCCATGCCAGGATTGGTGCTTAGGGTTCAGGTAAAAGTGGGAGATGCTGTAAAAAAAGGTGATGCCTTATTGGTGCTCGAAGCCATGAAGATGGAAAATGTAATTAAGGCAGAAGGCGAAGGTATTGTGAAAGCAATTAAAGTAAACGAAAAACAGGCCGTTGAAAAAAATACCTTATTGATTGAAATGGAATAATTAAGGCATTGTTTGTAACAAGGAATCTGCTTTAAATCCATAAGGAACAACACGCTTTGGGATATTTTTTAGTTGCGTCTTAGCCTCAGCAATATTATCTAATTTAGCATTACACTGAGCTGCTAAATAAAGTGCTTCATAATAGTTTGGCGATTTTTTATTGGCTATAATCTGACTCAAGACCTGCACCGCAGCCGCATAGGCCTTTGCCTCAAACATAGCATAAGCATGCAACATTTTTAAAGAATCATTGGGGGTGTTAAATGTTACACTAGCTACCTTTGATGTTGTCACCTTTTCCGACTTACTTTCTATCTGTTTTAGCTCTCTACTATTTACTGCTAAATCCTCTGTCTCTAAGGCTTTTCTTACTTCAGGCATTGCTTCCATTATAGCAGGAGCAGCCATTGCACTTTCTTCCTTTACATCATCTAAATTATTCTCAGTTGGGGGCACCGGTATATGCGGTTTAACTATAGATTTCTTTGCTGGCTTTGGCGTTTCCATGGCTATTGCCGGAACACTAACAATTCTTGGCGTATCTAAATAAATGGTATCCGTTTTTAAAACTATAGTTTGAGGAGTTGTATTCATTTCCTGCGA
>JBIKKC010000162.1:0-5404 GCA_044360615.1 Bacteroidia bacterium
AGGTAAAGACACTGTTTTTTCTGTTTTGAACCGACAAGCATTTGTAGATATTTTAGACAGCCTTGCTCCAGGTGTTTATGTTAATCCATTTTTTTTGGCAAAAACCGAAAAGCCATACTTATTAGAAATTGAGCTTAAGGATGGAAGGAAAATTAATGGGACCACCTATATCCCAAAACCTTTGGTATTAGATAGCACACATTATTGGTTTGAGCAAGTTGGAAAAGATACCAATGCTTATTTTTACATGCAATGGTTTGATGGGCCGCAACAAGATAATTATCGCTTTGCCATGCTTAAAAGATTTGATTCTATTTTTACGGGGTGGGGCATTGCCGATAGATTTTACACATTTGATGATGACTTAATTAATAATCAGGTAAGGCCATTTCAAATGTTAAGTCCATTTAAATATGGAGATACGGTGCACGTTTATTTATCGAAAATTAGCAGGCCAGAATACCTCTTTTGGGATTCTTTTAGGAATGCCGCTGGTAATGGCGGCCCTTTTGCCACGCCTGTTTCGGTAAAATCTAATGTAACAGGCGCAATTGGCTCATTTACAGGTTATGCGCTTACCTATAAGAAATTTATTTTGCGTAACTAAGCTATTTATCCTCATAATTCACCAGTTTTTGTGGATTGTCTAAGCAAATGTTTGGATAATTTTGTGCAAGGAGCGGAATAGCGAAATGGAAGAGAATCACAATTTAGAAAACACTGAAAATCAAGATAACAAGAATGCATCTGGGGAATACCATATTACCCAGGTGAGTGGCTTGTACCAAAATTGGTTTTTAGATTATGCATCCTATGTAATTTTAGAAAGAGCAGTACCAGCTATAAACGATGGTTTAAAGCCGGTGCAACGTCGTATTCTTCATTCAATGAAAGAAATGGATGATGGTAGGTTTAACAAAGTTGCCAATGTCATTGGTCAAACCATGCAATATCACCCGCATGGTGATGCTGCTATTGGTGAGGCTATGGTAAACTTGGGTCAGAAAGACCTATTAATAGAAACCCAAGGAAACTGGGGCGATGTGCGCACGGGAGATTCTGCAGCTGCCCCGCGTTATATTGAAGCCCGTTTATCAAAGTTTGCTTTAGAAGTTGCTTTTAATAAGCAAACCACCCTTTGGCAAAATTCTTACGATGGCAGAAAAAAGGAACCGGTTTCCTTACCCATGAAGTTTCCTTTGTTGTTGGCTCAAGGCGTAGAAGGAATTGCTGTAGGTTTGGCCACTAAGGTGATGCCACATAATTTTTGCGAATTAATTGATGCCAGTATAGATTATTTAAAGGGCAAGAAGTTTGAGATTTACCCCGACTTTTTAACGGGTGGCTTAATAGATGTTGCCAATTATAACCAAGGTAGAAAAGGCGGGAAGATTAGGGTTAGAGCGCGCATAGAGGAGAAGGATGCTAAAACTCTTTTTATTAAAGATGTTCCGTTTGGAGTTACCACCAATCAGCTTATAGATTCTATTATTAAAGCCAATGATTCTGGTAAAATAAAAATTAAAAAGGTAATAGATAATACCGCAAAAGACGTAGAGGTAGAAGTACAATTGGCTCCAGGTGTATCGCCAGATAAAACCATAGATGCCCTTTATGCCTTCACAGATTGCGAAGTAAGTATCTCTCCAAACGCTTGCGTAATTGTAGATGAAAAACCAGTATTTATTGGGGTAGACGAATTGCTTAAAATCTCTACAGAAAAGACCAAAGACCTATTGCGACAAGAACTAGAAATTAAGAAAAATGAACTAGAAGAGCAATGGCATTATAGCAGTATTGAGAAAATATTTATTGAAAAAAGAATCTACCGCGAAATAGAAGAAAGTGAAAGCTTTGAAGAGGTAATAGATACCATCTGGAAAAGCATGAACAAACACAAAAAGTTGTTTCGCCGCGAATTAACTGAAGATGATATTCTTCGTTTAACCGAAATAAAAATTAAACGCATAAGTAAGTACGATTCGTTTAAGGCGGATGATATTATGCGTGGCATAGAGAAGCAATTAGAGGAGGTAAAGTACAATCTTGAAAATCTTAAGGCTTATGCTATTAAGTATTTTGAAACCCTTTTAAAGAAATACGGTAAAGACCGCGAGCGTAAAACAGAAATTCGCACTTTTGATACTATAGACTCTAAACAGGTTGCCATTGCTAACCAAAAATTATACGTAAATCGTGAAGAAGGTTTTGTTGGTTTTGGACTAAAGAAAGATGAGTTTATAACAGAATGCTCCGACCTTGACGATATCATTGTTTTTAGAAAAGATGGTAAAATGATTGTGAGCAAGGTTCAAGAAAAAGCATTCATTGGGAAAGATATATTATATGTAGATGTGTTTAAAAAGAATGATGAACGTCGCATCTATAACATGATTTATTTGGATGGGAAAACCAAAACTAGCTATGCCAAAAGATTTCCGGTTACAGGTATAACAAGAGATAAAGAATACGATTTAACGCAAGGTAGCAATGGCTCTAGAGTGCTTTATTTTACTGCAAATCCAAGTGGTGAGGCAGAAGTGGTAAGTATTACTTTAAGCCCATTGAGCCATGCCCGTAAACTCAGCTTCGATTTTGATTTTGCCGAATTGGCCATTAAAGGAAGAGGTGTACAAGGAAATATCATTAGTAAGTATCTGGTTAAAGGAATTAAGCTTAAATCGAAAGGCGTTTCTACCTTGGGTGGTATAGACCTTTGGTACGATCCAGCCATTGGTAGAATCAATACCAATCAACATGGAAATTTTATTGGTAATTTTAGCGGTTCAGACCAAATTATTTCTATCTATAAAGATGGCAATTATGAGCTTACCAATTTTGATACATCTAACCATTATGAATTTGAGCAGCTCTTACACATTAGTAAGTTTAAGCCACAGCGCCCACTTAGCGTAATTTATTATGATGCCAAAGGGAAACAATATAACCTTAAACGCTTCTTGATTGAGACACTTACACAAAACAAGAAGTTTATGTGCATCCCTGAAGAAAAGGACAATTATATTTTATTGGCAAGTGACTTAAAAAATCCTACTATCATACTCACTACAGGGAAAGGTAAAACCATTAAAGAGGTGCAACTTAATTTGACCGAGGAAATTGAAGTGAAAGGCTGGAAGGCTATTGGGAATAAATTTGCTGGAGTGGATTTGAGCAAAATAGAACTTTTGCCACCAGACCCTCAAGATGAAATTGAGGAACAAATTCAAAGTGAAATGGAAGGAGAGGAGATAGCTGTGAACCTAGACCTATTTCATCAAGAAGAAGAAAAAATAAAGAAGCTTTTAGAGGATGATGAAGAAGATGTTAAGCCTAAGTCATCTAACAAAACTCCTAAGAAACCCAAACCAGATTCGGATCAACCCAAACTATTTTAAAGCTTAGATTTAATTTCCGAGTAATCAATTTCGAAGTGCGTACTTTCATGTATGCATTTGCCATCTTTAATTAGCAAGGCCTGCGGAGATTGGTGCTCAATTGTATACCTATTTGCAATTTCGTTTGAAATTGGGCGATAGGTTAATAAGTCTAAATAATAAGCAGGTAGAAGGGTTTCGTCTTCAGGCTTGTATTGCTTTTCAAATCTATTTAGCGCTGTAGAACTAATGCTACAACGGGAACTGTGTTTAAAGATTAAAACAGGTTGAGTTTGGCTCAACCTGTCTATTTCTTCTAATTGTTCTATGCTGTTTAATTTAATCCAATTCATAATTTAGGCAACTGGAGAATGTTTAGCGGCTAGGTATCTTTCTGCATCCAAAGCAGCCATACAACCACTACCAGCAGCAGTTACCGCTTGTCTGTAAACTTTATCTTGGGCATCGCCACAAGCAAATACGCCTTCTACATTGGTTTTGCTAGTACCAGGAACAGTTAATAAATAACCAGTTTCATCCATATCTAAAAAGTCTTTAAACACATCTGTGTTTGGCTTATGGCCAATGGCCACAAAGAAACCTTGTACTTCAATGTTACGCATTTCTCCAGTAACGGCATTTTGAATGCGAGCACCTTCCACTTTGGATTCACCCAAAATTTCATCGGTTACAGAATTAAACAACACTTCGATATTTGGGGTGTTTAATACACGATGTTGCATGGCTTTAGAAGCTCTAAACTCATCACGTCTTACAATCATATACACTTTGCTACAAATTTTTGCTAGGTAAGAAGCTTCTTCACAAGCAGTATCTCCAGCACCAACAATAGCAACATCTTTGCCTCTAAAGAAAAAGCCATCGCAAACGGCACATGCACTTACGCCGCGACCATTTAATTTTTCTTCGGAAGGAATGCCTAACCATTTGGCACTTGCTCCTGTAGCAATAATGACAGTCTCGGCCAAAATTTCATGGTTTTCATCTGCAATTACTTTATACGGTGGTTTACCACTAAAGTCAACTGAGGTAATCATTCCATAGCGCACATCTGTTCCAAAACGCTCTGCTTGCTTACGAAATTGTTCCATCATTTCTGGCCCCATGATACCATCTGGATAGCCTGGATAATTCTCAACATCAGTGGTAATGGTAAGTTGCCCGCCCGGCTGCATACCTGCATACATAATTGGTTTCATATCGGCACGTGCTGCATAAATTGCTGCAGTATATCCAGCAGGCCCTGAACCTACAATTAGACATTCAATTTTTTCTGGTGTATTCATAATAGATATTTTACTTGTGTTTATAGTTTCAATAATCATGCTTTAATTTGATGTATTAGGGTACAAATTCATTTTTTATTCCCAACCACTCTAAAGCCGTATTCCTTAACAGTTTTAATTTAGTATCCTCAGATAGCTCTTTCATTAACTCTATAAACTTTCCATGTTCTAAATCTCCCAATGGAAAGGGGAAATCCGAACCCATGGCAATTTTATCTGGCCCAAACATTTTTAATAAAAAATGAAAAGTATCATCATCATGTACCAAGGAGTCAATGTAGAATTTATCGGTATAATTCCTTGGGTCGGCCACCTTGTGAACGTTGCATAAATCTGGTCTTGCATGGTAAGCATGGCTAATTCTGCCGATGGTTTGCGGAAAGCAGCCCCCACCGTGGGCAAACAATACCCTAAGCTTTGGATACTTATCAAAGATGCCACCAAATAGCATGCTGCAAATGGCTAAAGAAGTTTCTGCAGGCATACCTACCAACCAAGGTAAAAAATAGTTGGGCATTTTTTCTTGCCCCATCATGTCCCATGGATGCACAAAAACGCACATGCCCAGCTTCTCTGCTGTTTCATAGAAAGGATAATAATAGGGGTCGTCTAAATTTCTATGTTCTATATGTGTTCCTATCTCAACACCAGGTAGGTTCAGCTCATATTTACAACGCGACAATTCTTCACAAGCCCTTGTAATGTCTTGCATGGGCAAGG
>JBIKKC010000163.1:0-5399 GCA_044360615.1 Bacteroidia bacterium
AAAAAACAAATCTCGAGTATATGCTAAATTGCGGCCAACTCCCATAAATGCTTGGTGACGCAAAGCTGCAGAAAAATAGGCCATGGCAGTTAACACACCTTCGTATCTTATAAATAAATTTAAGAAGCCAGATGTTTTTTTAAATGGCGAAAACCCCAAAACTATCTCTTTATTATTGGCCAACCTAGACTGTATTAGCCGTAACCACTGATTAGAAGATGGCTCGCAATCTGCATCTGTAAAAATCAATTGATCGTATTGTGCTGCCTTTATCCCAATAGTAAGTGCAAACTTTTTCCCTGTGGGATATTTTTCTTGTTCAACAAGTTTACAGACCTTTAAATGCTCATAATTTTCTTGGTAGTATTCGAGTAATTTCTGGCTATCATCCCAACTGCAGTCATTCACTACAATTACCTCAAATTTTGGATAATCTTGGGTAAGAATGGATGCAAGATTCTTTTCTAAATTTCTGTATTCATTTCTTGCAGAAATAACAATTGAAACAGGGGGAAGGTTAGAATCATTAGCAACTTGTGGCAATTTATAAAAGGCTAACTTCCCAAAAACAAACCAATAATAATACAATTGTACAAGCGCAGCAAGGGCTAAAAAGCCGATAGAAACCCAAGCCCAAACATTTAATTCTTCCAACATAGCAGGCAAAGGTAAAGCTAGAACTTATTGCCTGCTATTTCCAATATCAACACAGTGTGAACACTTTTGGTAATAAATGGGCAGTTTAAAATCGGTAGCCAATATGCATAACATATCGATAAGCAAAATTTCTGGCATAATTTGACCGCTCTAAATTAAAATCTACTCCATCCAAAAGACCTTTAATTCCTGGATATTTTTCAAATATTTCCTCTTTTATCGCCTCCTTAATCTCGTTGCTTTCAACAGGCGAAAGATTAGTAGAAAATTCACCTTTATACTTGTAAAAACCTATTCCTGGCCCTAATAAAACTAAGTCTAGCGCAATTCTATCCCTCCAAAACAAAAACTGATAACCCAAGGCTCCTCCTGCAATTATGGCTGTGAACCGATTATCTAACACAGTTTCAATAACAGGCCCAACTGCCGGAGTAATGCTTAAATTATTGGTTCTTTGCATATAGGTATATGAAAAAAATGGAGCTAAATAAACACCACGAGGGGCCCCATGAATATTTTCCTTTTTCAAATAAAACCTATAATCAGCAGCTATATTAAATCCAGAACTTGAGCTGCCAAAATTATACGCAATGCTATCAAATTTAACGGCACTAAATTCTGGAAAGGAGGCAAAACCCAAATTTACTGAAAAACTTTGATATGGTTTAACCACTCGCTCGTATCCAAAAACTCTATTATCTGTTCCAAAAAACCAGCTATTAGACATATTATAGCGAATGGTATTTAGATATTTAGGCATTTCAATTTTATAAGGTAAATGTTCCTTTTCTAATGTGTCTTTAAAATATAATTTAACCTTAGTTAAAAAAGAAACATTAGTTGTATCTACTTGAGATATTGAATAAAATGGCAGCAACAACAAACAAATGAATAATTTTTTCATCCCTAATTAAAGCCTAATTGTTTAATAATTTGTTCAATTTGCCAATCTTCCACTGGGTCATATTCTTCCTTTAGATTAGCATCAAAAATCTTGGCCATACCTTGCCAATAAATTGCGGTAAAATCGCCACGATAAGTTTCTAATAATTCATAGGTAGTTTTTCCTGTTTCCCTATAAATCAATTTAATTAGTATTCTTCCTTGCGAACGAGTTAACCCTCTTAAATCGTCCATAAACTGCTCTTTAACTGCCTTTTCAGTTCTTTTCAAATACTCTTTTCGAGCTTTATCAGAGGGTAGAACTTGTAAATTCTGCTCCATTAATTGAAATCGAAAACTTGCCATTTTAGCATAAGGCAAAACCTTCTTCACATTGTAAACTAAGCGTTGGTATTTCTTTTGATAATTTGAATCCTGCTGGGCCTCTACAATAAAATCTGGTAAACTAAAACTTATGGTATCTGGAGTAGTTTGAGCTATCCCTTTATAAGCAATTGATAAAAGTAAAATTGTAAATAGCAGATTTTTCATAATATAACTTCTTCCAAAACTATGCCATGGAAGGTTTCTTACTTTTTATAATAATTAAAGCTATTACAGAGAAAACAATTAAAGTAAATGAAATAAGTTCAGCCTGAGTAATCGAATTTTTAAAAATTTCGTAAGTAGTATTCACTCTAATTTTTTCAATGAGAAATCTTTCGATTCCGTTTAGTAATAAATAAATGAAAAAGAATACACCGGGGGTATCAATCATTTTTCTAATACTCCACAAAACACCAAATAAACAAATGCAAACTATTGCTTCATAAAGAGGTGTTGGAAACACTGGATTTGGCAATTTAAAACAATGGCTTCCCATACAACCCTCAATCGGAATACCTGCGTTAATTACATTATTAGGATATTGGTAAGACCATAACCAATCTGGAAGCATTGTCATCCATTCTGGCTTTGGAGCAAGGTTATCAATTCCCCAGTCTCCATCTCCACTTAAATGACAACCAATTCTGCCAATTCCGTAAGATAACATTAACGCAGCCGCTGCACTATCACACATAGGCAAAGTTGGTATACCATTTTTATTGGCATAATAAATAATACCTATGGCTGCTACAATTAACCCTCCATAAAAGGTTAAACCACTAAACGACAATAATGCACCTACAGGATCAGCCATTAACTCATCCCAATTTTCCAAATTATGAAATATTTTAGCTCCCAATAATCCACCAATAGCGGCAATAGCCACAATGTTTCCCATGAGTTGATAGGGATGCTGTTCCACCCAAACTTCCTCCTTCTTTTTTCCTGCAACTTCTTTTTGTTCTTTACTCTTATAATAATAAGCTATAACACCACCAGCTAATGCGCCAAACCAACTTCCCTTTGCACTTAAAATAAATCGCTGTGGATTTTCTACCAAACCCTCATAATCTAAAACCATTTCTAACAGCTTGAAACCTAAGAATGCGCCAATAATGGTTTGTGTGATAATATCCACCAAAGTGATTGGTTCATTTTTAATTATCTTCACTTTGATAGGCTTTATTAAGCCATTGGCCTCTTTTCTTTTTAGTTCGCTCTGGGTTGCCCAGTAAGCAGCCATAAAGGCCAGTGCCATAAAAAAACCAAAAGTTTGAATAGGCAATGGAATATTAAGACCAAATAGGTCTAAAAGCAAGTCGGAAATTGTGGCGTACATAACAATGCGAAGAAACAGCAAAAAATTAGATAAATTGTACCCCATGAATAAAATTTGGATAGACCTTAGAAGTGATACTTTTACACTGCCCACCAAAGAAATGAAAGAAGCCATGTTTAACGCGGAGCTTGGTGATGATGTATTTGGGGAAGACCCGAGTGTAAATGAACTTGAAAATTATTGTGCCCAACTTTTTGGGAAAGAAGCTGCTTTATTTTGCTCAAGTGGCACACAAACCAATCAAATTGCCATAAAAGTGCACACACAACCTGGGGATGAAGTAATATGCCATGAACTCTCACATATTTACTTATATGAAGGTGGAGGCATAGCCTATAATAGTGGCGCCTCTGTAAAGCTACTTCAAGGAAATTATGGAAGGTTTACTGCACAACAAGCTGCTGCAGCCATAAATAAAGACGATGTTCATTTCCCCTCTTCAAAATTGATTAGTGTAGAAAATACAGTGAATAGAGGTGGTGGCGCATGTTGGGATTTTTCAGAAATTCAACAACTTAAAAATCTTTGCAATCAAAGCAATCTAATGCTGCATTTGGATGGAGCTAGATTATTTAATGCCCTAATAGCCAATAATGAAAATCCCTTGCAATATGGCGTTGCATTCGATACTATTTCCATTTGCCTAAGTAAAGGCTTAGGAGCACCTGTTGGGTCTGTTCTCATTGGCAATCATAACCAAATTCATAAAGCACGAAGAATTAGGAAAGTAATGGGCGGCGGTATGCGCCAAGCTGGCTTTTTAGCAGCTGCTGGGCTATATGCATTAAAAAACAATGTACAGCGCTTAAGTATTGATCATGAAAGGGCTAAACAGATTGCAGAAGTGTTGGCCAATTGCAGCTTTGTTGAAGAAATCATGCCGGTTGAAACCAATATCATTATTTTTAAACTTGAACCTACATTTAATGCTGGTATTTTTACTCAGAAATTAGCGGAAGCAGGTATCAAAGCGAGTGCAATTGGCAATAACTCTATTCGCTTTGTTTTTCATTTAAATCAAAGCGATTCCGATATTCACAAATTGGCCGAAAAATTAGCCGATTTCTCTTTGACAATTTAAGCGAAATTGATTGATTTGAATATAATAATTGCTGATTTTGTCTAAAAAATTGGGTTAATTTTTAACCATGTGAATCTTAATATTTACTAAAATGTACTATAATACAGGCTAATCGCTTAATTTGTGATTGTTTTTATAAAATAACATTAACCTTAAGTGTATTAATATGGTAAGGAAATTACTATTGCCTATTTTATTATTCTTTGTAGTTCAAGCAAATGCGCAATCATTTGTCAACTCAATTAATAGTGCAGGACTACCCTCTACTTCAGGAGAAATTCTTGGCGTACTCGACTATAACAATGATGGGTTTCCAGATCTTGTTTATGCCGATGAATTAACGGGAAATATCCTATTTTACAAAAATGTAAATGGCGTTTATTCGGATCAAACGGCATTTTTAAATTTCCCTAGTCTCACGTTAACTGGCAGTGGCAATGAATCTGCCATACCATTTGACTACAATGGCGATGGATTTGTGGATATCCTAATGGCAAGATCTGGCGTAAATGGAACCTTAAGGTTAATTCAAAATAATTGCGGTGCTAACTTTACAGACGTTACAACTTCCAGTCAAATACCAACCAATTTATTTATTGTTCCCCAATACATCACTAACGACCCAATGATTCTTATCTCGGATTATGATCGTGATAATGATAATGATATCCTAGTTTCATCTAAAAACACTGCAGACGAATTTGAGGTTAGAGTTATAAAAAATAATGGTGTGTCATTTGCAGCTCCTTCAACGCTGCTTACTGGATTTGGCGCGACAACAGTTCCTTATTTTGCCATCTTAGATTATGATAACGATAAAGATGACGATTTACTAGTTATTAAAAATAGCAATTTCAATGCAGCAGTTAGTATAGATTTATATGACTACAGCTCTGGTAGTTATAGTATTCAAGGTAGTACTGGCCTTAGTAATAATAGCCCAGTTGGTTTTGCTACAATTTTAGATATTGACAATGATGGATTTGATGATGTATTGCTAGGAACAAAGGAGGTTGTTTCTCCTGGCCCAGGCAATAATGGTAATAGAGTATT
>JBIKKC010000164.1:0-5358 GCA_044360615.1 Bacteroidia bacterium
ATTTCCTTCTCTATCTACTACTATTCTAACAATAACTTTACCGGTAGATTTAGAATTATCTTGTATGGTTGGAATTTGTTTTATTCTTCTATCCTTTAGTTCAAATTTAATTGGGCCATTACCATCATTTCCAGTGCCATAACCGCTATCACCTGTGCCTGTGCCATTGGGGTCTCCATTTTCGCTACCATCTGGTCTGCCTTCATTTCCTGGAACTTCTCCATCTCCATAACCTCCTTGGTTGCCTGTTTTTGTTTTTCTTTGGAAAAGGGCTTGTTGGTTAACTTTTTTAGGAAGTTCGAGCTGTGGCTTTTCAACCTTAACTTCAGGTTTGGTTACCTTTGGTTCTACTTTTGGATTTTCAACTTTCTCCTCTTTGATAGCTTCACTCTCAGGGTCTTCGCTGGTTAGTTCTTCTGTAGTTTCGGTTTGCTCTTCAATAGGTGTATATTGCTCATTAGGTTGCGGGTCGCTAACAGGTTCAAAACTTGGCCCACCCATATTTTCTTCTCCAAGGCTCATGGTCATTCCTTCAGATTCCCATGGTGGATTGGGCGCTTGAATGATTACTAAAAGTAGAATTGCCAGGATAATTCCATGGATACTTACTGTACCAACAAGGCCAAATAGCCTATGTTTATGCTCTTTTCTATCTATGTAATAATGTTCTGCCATAGTGCTTGTAAAAATAAAGGGCAAGTTTTTTTAAAAACAAAGGCGTTTTGAACCTATGCACACCTATAAACGTATGTTGGCCTGTTTTAAGTACAAGCTATTTTCTTTTTAAATCGCCGTTTTCTACCGATTTAAGGAACTTACTCCATGCCATAATATCTAGCACAGGTATAGGTTGTGGTTGCCCATTGTAATAGGCCTTATTGGCATAATCATTAAATCTCCAGCGTGCATTTTCAGCCCCATCTGCTTCCATATTGAATGCCATTTCTGAAAGTGGTTTTTGCCTTAAATTTCTCATGGCTAGACTATATCCATTGTCTGGCAATTGGGTTCTAGAAAACATGTAGTCCATTTGTTCTGGGGTTGGCTGGCCAATAATCACCATTTCGGGGAGTAAGAAAGTATCTTCTACCATGGCCACTACTGTTTTAAGTTTACTACCTTTTATGCCATTAGGAAAAGTAAAATAATTGGGCTCATACCCAACCGAAGTGAAAATAATTACATCCGATTTTTTGGCTACAAAAGAAAAGTAACCTTGCATATCTGTATAAGTTCCTCTGTTGGTTCCTTTAATTCTAATTGAGGCGAAAGGAAGCGTTTTAGTACTATCATAATTAACTACAAAGCCTGTTAATTGAACCAAGTCTGTATCATTTCTAGATTGGGTTTGTGCATAGGCTTTTTCGCCCGCAACAAGCATCCATAAAAGGCAAATGAGTTTAAGTATACTTTTCATCAGATTATAAATCCCATTGTAATACATCCAAGCACTATCAAAGGACTAGGAACTTTAGTGGTTAGTAATAAAAATAAAGTGGCCAGCAATATCAGCATATTTTCTTCATTTACCTCAACCGGTAAAAACAATAAATAGGCAGAGGTTATCACTAAACCAGCAGAAGCCGCATTAATGCCTTCAATGGCATTCTTAACTGGCGTATAGTTTTTAAGTTGATTCCAAATAGGATAGACAAAAAAGATAAGTAAAATGCCTGGCAAGAAGATGGCCACAGAACTTACTAACCAACCTAACAATTGCCCTAGTATGCCAAACTCTTTGGTACTCATGGCCCCCGCAAAACTTGCAATGGAAAAAACTGGCCCAGGCATGGCTTGCAATAAACCTACCCCAGCTAAAAAATCTGAGGCCATCATGTATTGTTTATACTCCACAAATTGGTTAAACATGAGCGGTATAAGCACATGACCACCTCCAAATACCATACTGCCATAACGGTAGTTATTTTCAAATAATAGAAAAAACCTGTTTTGGGTTAGTACCCCAATAATTGCCATTCCAATAAAGATGCCAATAAAAACCAAAAGGTTATCCCATCTTATCTGTTTTATAGGTTCAGGGCGTTTAAGTGTTTCTTTATTCTTAATATAACTAGAAGTTAGGCCACCAATAAGTAGCATTACCGGAATAAGCCAAGGTGAAGACAATAAAATACCAACCAAGGAGGTAGCTAAAAGCAATGCCCAATGATAGGGCTTATGAATAAAAAGTTGAATAAACTTTATGGCTGCAAAAATTAGAAACCCAGAGGCCATGGGTTGTAAAAATCTTAAATACTCTAACCTTGGGTGGTCAATGGCCATATTTGAAAGCATTATAGCAAAGGCTCCCATTATTAAGCAGGCAGGTAACACCCAAATGCCAAGCGTAAAAAAGGCTAAAGTTGCACCACCACGCCTAAAGCCAATGGCTGTAATGGTTTGGGTAGAGGTAGGGCCAGGTAACATGGTACATAAGGAGTTAATTTCTTTGAGTTCGTCTTCGCTTAAGTATTTTTTCTTTTGAACCAATAGCTTTTGAAACTGGGTATAGTGTACCTGTGGGCCTCCGAATGCAGTGAGAGCAAGCCGCAACACATCGCCTAAAAAAACGAAATTTCTAAACCGTTGAAACTGCCCTTTAACTAATTGTGCCATTCTCTATTAAGGCAAAAATAAGAAAAGGCAGCTTTTGGCTGCCTTTTCTTTGAATTTATTTTCTAAAATTATTCTACAATTAGCTTTTTGCAGGCAATGCCGTTGCTAGCATATATTTTTAATAAGTAATATCCAGTTTGTAAATTGATATCAATGGTTTGACTATTGAAAACCTTTGTTTGGTTAGATATGGTTTGAATTAATTTTCCACCCAAATCGTAAATTTCTGTTTTTTCTAAACTAGCCCCGTCAAATACATCAATTGTAAAAGAAGTTTTAGTTGGGTTAGGATACACATTGAAATTATTGTTAAATGCTTCTGAGTTAAGACCAGCAACAGGCGGCAAATTAAAGGCTTGCGTGCCATCGGTACGGCTATTTGAAGAACCTTGCAAGGCGCTAAAACCTAGCCCTCTTCTAGCAAATGCTTTCCAAAGTAAATCCTTATTAGCCCCACCATTATTTATAGAATCTGCTAGTAAAATAGCATTTCTAGAATCTACAAATCCTGGTTGACAAGGTTGTAGTTTTAAGCCATCAATTACCAATTGTATGGTTTTATTGTTTCCACCTTTACCATTATAAAGATCGTTATCATAACCATATACATCTACCATATCCCAAAAGATATCATATAACATAGAGCAAAATACAAACCCTACGCCGTGAGGTACAGAAAGAGTTTTTACACTGTTATAGGTAACTGGATTGATGGTCATGTTGCGTGAATAACGATAAGGTCTAATGCCTAAACCTGTGGTATCTTCATCTTGAACATAAGTTCCTATTCCTCTTGCTGCATTATTGCCATTTTCCCATGCCTTAGTAGTAAATGCAAGGGTGAAAAAATCACTCCAGCCTTCTCCGGCTTGCTCTTGATTACCTAGGCAACTAGAATTTTGAGGTCCACCTGTTAAGCGGTTAGAAACGCCATGACCCAATTCGTGGGCAATAATTCCATTGTCAAAATCACTATCGTATATTGGCGCAGGATTAAAGGCTGAAGAATCGAATAATACCGCATAAACCGAATCTGTTTCCAAGGCACTTTTTAGCATAACTCCTGTTCCTAAACTAATACTTATTGAAGGAATAGTTATGGTATTATCTACTCCTGTTACAGCAGTAGGAGGGGTGGTACTTGAGTTATTAGCTATAATAACCCCAATTGCACCTAGGGCTTGTAGCTTTTTAATTTTAGTTCTTGCCACACTATTTTGTGTTCCGCAAGAACCGCCTCTGTCAATTAAAGCTATTTTACCATTAATTTCAGCCGCATTAGCAATTACTCCGCAGGCATTATTGGTGGTTGCTCCGCTATCTTTAACTAAAACTATTTGTCCTGGTAAACCATTAGGGCTCAATCTTGGGCCAGGGGCAGATTGCAAACCATAATAATTACCATCTACTGTTAATGGATGAAGGATACCTAAAGTATTGCTGCTTGAAGCGGCAGAAGTTGGCCATAAAAACATTTGCATTCTTCCGCTGCTTCCATCTACTGGAGTTGAAAAGTTAGCATTGGAGGTTCCGCTTCCATCTTGTGCCTCTGCATTTACAGCATCGCGCTGCCTGCCTAAGCCAGAATAGTTTTTGTATTGAAAGTTTCCAGACTCCTCGTCAAAGCCATACTCAAATAAAACATCGTGCAAAACATTGTTCATGTAAAACAAATTGGTTATGGCAGCATCTAAATTTGCTCTAGGCTTTGCTTTGATATCATAAGGGAAATCGAATAACAAACTATCTCCACCATTTGGAGAATAGCCATTTGCACTATTGTTTGCTAGGGTATCTTCTTTGGCAACTACATTGTTACCGCGAGTTACCGTATAATTAGGTCCAACAACCCCATCTGTATCATGCCATCCAAATGGAGATGCAGATGCTGTATGCATGTTACTAAGCAATTGACGCGGGCCATGGATAGGACTTTCTATTGGTAATGGGAAAGCATTATAAGTACCTGTAGTTGCTTTTTTCTTCAGGCTGCCAAATACTTCCTCTTCGCCTTCCATATATTCTAAAGTATGATTTCCAGAATGGTAAATTTCTTCTGGTGAGCATCTAGTTGTATAATTTAATTGTTCAATTATTTCACCAGTATTGGCATCCACCTTAGTATTCCACCAATCTCCAGTTTCATCGTTTAAGAATTCTACTTGGTGTACAGGTAATATTTTACCCTCTTTTATCCAATAACCAGTTTTAACCAACATTTTTTCAGTTGAAACGCTTGGGTTAGAAAAAACAAATTTTCCGTTCTCAATGATTTGACTTTTATTCAAAGCACTTTGCGCCACTAATATCCCATCATACCCTAGGGCTAATTGTAAAGCTTTACTTGGGTCAACTTTAATTGCTTTATTTAAAGTATTAGTTTTTGCATTATCAATAAAATTGTGGTGTAAGCTGATGAGTTTCCCTTCTGTATTAAAATGCATATCTGCATTGGCATTAAACACTTCTAAGCCATTAACCAATTGATTGCCATAAACATGGGTAATACCATTGTGTTTGGATGTATAACTGGAACTTATTGCCAAATCAATTTCATCAAAAGTGGCGAAGTTTTGATTGTTTAAATTGCTCTTTAACGCAATTACAACTTTCTCTTTGCTTATTTGTGCAAATGAAATAGATGCACTTAAAGTGAGGAGAATGAAGAGAGTAATGTTTTTTCTCATGAAGTTTTAAATAATGTTAAAATCGATTAATTATCAAATATGTGGAATTGTTTCA
>JBIKKC010000165.1:0-5280 GCA_044360615.1 Bacteroidia bacterium
AAGTTTCTGGGGAGGTATTCCTAAATGGTACATGCACCATATGGGTTTGGGTGAACGTATTGGTAAAGGGGTAAAAATTTCACAATCCAATACAGATTTTTATTTCTCTGGTAATTTCAATAGCTCGCAAAATTCTATGCACATCGCTTTAATGGGCGATCCAACTTTGCGACAACATAATCTGCCTCAAGTTACACAACTTGTAGCTGTTTCTGCTAATAAGAAAGTTCAACTCAATTGGACCTCTGCTGGCGTTGGAACCATGTATGCAGTATATAAATATGATACCACTAGCAAAGTTTTTAATCGTGTAAATAACCAGTTAATAAGCGATACATTTTATACAGATGAACAAAATTATTTTAGTGGAAATTATCAGTATGCCGTATGTGCAGCTGATTATGTAAGCACACCTTCTGGCTCTTATTTAAACAGAGGCTCTGGTGCATTTGCTCAAGTAAATCATGTGAATGCTTTGGTTCAAGAAAAACCATTAGATGTAGCGCTAGAAGTTTATCCAAATCCAGTAGCTGCTGGTAGCGGCTTGAACCTAAACCTAAACACAACCATAAAGGCTCCCATAGTTGCAGAATGGTATAACTTAAATGGAAGCTTAGTTAAATCTCAAGAAGTGAAAGATAACAACCTAGAAACACCCCAAGTGCCTCAGGGTTGCTATCTTTTGAAATTGAAAATGGATGAGCAAGTAATAACTAAAAAGATACTTATCTACTAAAGATAATCTTTAAAATAAGTACTTACTTTCTTCATCAAATGAACCCTATCTTTTCCTAGAACATTATGCTCATGACCTGGATACACAAAGTAATCTACTAGCACGCCATCTTCTACACATTTCTTTAAATAGCTTAAGGTGTGTTGCCATAACACTACATTATCATTGGTGCCATGAATCAATAATAATTTCCCTTTTAAATTTTTAGCATAATTCTTCAAATCGGCATTTGCATAGCCCTCTGGGTTCTCTTGTGGGGTATCCATATACCTTTCTGTGTACATAATTTCGTAGAAGCGCCAATCAATTACCGGTCCGCCTGCTACACCCACTTTAAAAACATCTGGGGTTTTGGTCATTAAACTGGTGCTCATAAAACCTCCAAAGCTCCAACCAAAAACACCTAACCGATTGGCATCAACATATTTCAAGGTTTTTAAATAGTTTACTCCCGCCAGTTGATCTTCCATTTCTACTTTGCCTAAATTTCTATGTATGGCATTTTCAAAATCAAAGCCTCTATTTCCACTTCCTCTATTATCAACGGTAAAGGTAATATAACCTTGCTGTGCCATATAATACAACCACATATCTGCTCCCCCTAACCAAGTATTGCTAATCATTTGCGCATGCGGGCCTCCATACACATAAACCACTACTGGGTATTTCTTTGTAGAGTCAAAATTGTGTGGAAGAATCATGCGTGCATTTAACTTGGTTTTACCATCTGGTGAGTTTAATTTTAATAGATTTATCTTGCAGGGGGCATAATCTCTTATTGGATTAATAGAATTAAAAATAATATTCAATTCTGCTCCTTTGTCATTCATCAACAAAACCCTTTTAGGTATTTCTACACTGCTTAAATTCTCAAGAATTAATTTCCCATCGGTAGAAATGAGTCCTATATGTTGCCCCGGTAATTTATTGATAACCGTAGCCGTGTTACTTTTTATGTCGAGTCTGTAAACATGCTTATTCAAACCATCTTCACTATAGGCATGGTAGTATAAAATATTGCCACTTGGGTCGTTACCAATAATATCAGAAACACTAATATTGCCAGTACTTAATTGCTTTATGAGAGTTCCTCGGCTAGAATAAAGGTACAAGTGATTGTATCCATTGCGTTCGCTAAACCAAATAAATTTACTATTATCATTATTTATAAAATAGGGGCCTTTTTCTGGTTCAACATACTTTGGATGCGTTTCTGTAAACAAGGTTTTTATAAATGCTCCGGTGCTACCATCATACATGTTTAATTTCATTTCATTTTGCGCTCGGTTCAAAACGGCAATAAATAAATATTCCTCATCTGCACTCCAACTCACATTGGTTAAAAACTGCTCTGGGTCTCCTTCGGTTGTTACTTCAATTACCTGCTTTCTTTTAAAATCGTAGAGCATTACTTTAGCATGGTGACTCACATTACCTGCCATAGGGTATTTCATGCGTTTAAAACTGGTTGGCTTCGTTAATTTATTTCCTATGGTATCAGGCACTTCTACATCCATAAGTTCATAATCTGAAACCATGCTTTCACTTAATTTATAGAAAGCGATTCGGTTACCTTTTGGACTAAAAAAAGTGCCCTTAGTTATTCCAAATTCATTTCTATGCACAGCACTACTGCCATATTGCATATTCATATTGCCATCTGTAGTTATTAAATCTTTTTTATTTACTACATCTCCATTATTGGTTACTCCTTCTTCATAGGCTCCTGGAACAGTATTTACAAATAAATTATAGTTAAGTGTATAAGCAAGTTTGTTACTTGTTGGGTCAAAATCTAAATTCTCTGCATTCTTAGGTGCAGAAGCCAAAAGACGCATGCGCATATCATTAAACGTAAACAAGTAATAGGCATTTTGATAAAAGAATCTAAAACTTACCTTATTTACCCAGGTTAGAAATGGAAAGCGATTCATTGCCTTTTCATTGGGTAATAAATTTTGTAAGGCGGTATTAAAATCTGCTAATAACAAAACAGTATCTCGTTTTAAACTTGTGGCATCTTGGGTAATCAATAATTCAATAGCATTCTTTTTTCCTACATAAGAAAAAATAGGGGTATTGGGTATCCATTGCAATTGGCTTAGTCTTTCTGGGGCCAAAGTGGTTCTTTGTTTTAATACAGCATCTTCTATGCTCAATAATTTTTGTTGGGCTACGGCTTGAACCAAGCATAGCGCTAGGGAAAGTAAGAGTGTTATTTTTTTCATATAAAGTATAAGATTAAGATTTAAGCCGCTGCTATTTTTGTCAGCGTAGTTGGTTGGTAAACAGTGTCAAAAGATGTTAACTCGCAAAGGGCTGCTGCTATCCCCAGTTTAGGCCCATGTATTATTCACTGGCCAATTCTAATTTCTTCCTCACTGATTGGATTTTCTGTGTTTTTTCGCCCCATATATAAACCATCAACCCGGTGATGGATAAGGTGTAAATGAGTTTCTTCATACTTTTTGTTTTCGAATATAGTAGATTAGTTACTTTTGTAGCTCAATTTTATAAATAAATGTTTGAGAATTTAAGTGGTAAAATAGAAAAAGCGTTCAAGTTATTAAAGGGTCAAGGCAAAATTACCGAGATCAATGTGGCAGAAACAATGAAGGAAATTAGAAAAGCCTTGATTGATGCCGACGTAAATTATAAAATAGCGAAAACATTCACCGATACGGTTAGAGAAAAGGCCTTGGGTCAAAACGTACTTACCAGCGTTTCTCCTGGCCAGTTAATGGTTAAGATTGTAAACGATGAGTTAACCGAATTGCTTGGTGGTAAAACAGAGGAACTAAACTTAAGCGGAAATCCAACCGTAATTTTAATGGCTGGTTTGCAGGGGTCTGGTAAAACCACCCATTCTGCTAAGCTGGCAAATTTTCTTAAGAAAAAAGGGCGCTCTGTTATGTTGGCTGCCTGCGATGTGTATAGACCAGCCGCTATAGAACAATTAAAGGTATTAGGCGCCCAGTTAGAGGTGCCAGTTTTCTTTGAAATGGAAAACAAAAACCCTGTGAGTATTGCACAAAATGCATTAAAAGCGGCCAAAGAAGCCAATGCCAAAGTATTAATTGTGGATACTGCGGGTCGCTTAAGCATAGACGAGCAAATGATGGCCGAAATTGGTAACATTAAGCGCGTGTTGAACCCACAAGAAATTTTATTTGTAGTAGATGCCATGACAGGCCAAGATGCTGTTAATACAGCCAAAGCCTTTAACGATGTATTAGATTTTACAGGCGTTATTCTTACCAAATTAGATGGCGATACCCGAGGTGGAGCAGCCTTATCAATTAAAAGTGTGGTAAATAAGCCTATCAAATTTATGGGTATGGGCGAGAAGATAGAAGCCTTAGATACCTTCCATCCAGATCGTATGGCCCAGCGTATTTTGGGAATGGGCGATATAGTAAGTTTGGTAGAACGTGCCCAAGAAGTTTTTGATGAACAAGAGGCCGAGAAGATTCAGAAAAAGTTATTAAAAGACCAGTTTACCTTTGAAGATTTCTACACCCAGATTCAGCAAATTAAGAAAATGGGAAACCTCAAAGACTTAATGGGAATGATACCTGGCGTAGGCAAGGCAGTGAAAGATTTAGATATTAGTGATGATGCTTTTAAGGGAATTGAAGCCATTATTAACTCTATGACACCCGGAGAACGCCAAACGCCAGACATTATAAATGGTTCGAGAAGGAAAAGAATAGCAACTGGCAGTGGTACAGATATACAGCAAGTGAATCAATTGCTCAAGCAATTTGAAGACATGCGCAAGATGATGAAGAGCATTGGTAAAATGCAAGGCGCCGGCCGAAGCATGAAGGGAATGCCGTTTGGGAGGTAGTTATTTAACCTCAACCGTAAACGGCATCCTCACTTGTATACCTTGGTATTGTAAAGCTTTCTTGGCATCTAAGTATTGTTGGTAGTTGCTACCCAATTCTTGCTTCATAAAATAAGCACTGGCTTCTCCACTCATAGATTTGAATATTTCTTCAAATGGATCTTTCAAATCTGGTAGATTTACTACTCTGTGCTCGCTTAACTTGGCTTTCTTAACGGCAATTTCAATAGCTTTATCAAGGCCTCCAAACTCATCTACTAAACCAACTTGTTTGGCTTCAATACCACTCCAAACTCTTCCCTGTGCAATAGAATCAACTTGGGCTGCGGTCATTTTTCTACCTTCCGAAACACGTTTTACAAAATCTGTATAAACCCTATCTATCGCACTTTGAATTACTTTTCTTTCTGCTTCATTTAAGGGTCTATCTGGCGAACCCAAATCACTAAACTCGCCAAATTTTACCGTTTCTATTTTTATACCTAATTTATTATTTAAAAGATCTTTGGCATTAATCATTAAACCAAAAACGCCAATAGAACCAGTAATGGTATTGGGTTGCGCCACAATTACATCGGCAGGAGCAGCAATGTAATAGCCACCACTTGCCGCCACAGCACCCATAGAAACAATAACAGGTTTCTTTTTCTTACATAAAGAAATTTCACGCCACATTACATCGCTTGCCAATGCG
>JBIKKC010000166.1:0-5279 GCA_044360615.1 Bacteroidia bacterium
AACAAAAAAGCCTTCCCGAAAATCGGAAAGGCTTTTTGAATGAGGTATTTCTTAATTAGCGTATTGCTGCTTGAAATAATGGATTGTTAAAGAAATTGCGGAATTCGATATCGTCTTTAGCCATTGATCTTGCATCAGAACTTAATTGAACGGCTTTGGTTAAATTGGTAGTGCACACATCTTGGTTATTCATACGAGCGCCACAAATAGCACGTAGGTAGTAATGCTTCCAAGTTAATTCATCAGGATTCACATTGTCGATAGTGGTTTTAGCCGCGTTTGCATTGCCACCTAACAATTGAGCTAAAGCCAAGTTGTAAGGGCTTTTGCCACTCTTTTGTAAATTACTTACCGCAGAACTGTAGTTACCGTGTTTAATATCCATAAGACCTTTGTTTAAAGAAACATCGGCACCATTATTTTCTGCTTGGGCAAAATATTCAGAAGCTTTGTTGAAGTTTCCTTTAGCGCGTTCTAAAGCTCCCATGTTTGCTAAAACAATACCATTATTAGCTGAAGCTGCATTGGCAGAAGTTAAGTTTGCTGAAGCTTCATTGTATTTATTTTGTGAGATTTGCAAAATAGCTAAATCGTTAAAACCTCTCCAATCTGCAGCATATGCGGTATTGTAAGCATTAAGAACTTCTTCTTTTTTAGCTGCATCAGTAGTGATTCTGCTTAAGTGATAAATTTCCATTTGGCTTAATTCATTGTATTTGCCATAGTAGTTCATTAAGGTAGCATCATCTTTAAAAGGCTTTCCACCAATAACCATTAATTCTGAACGACGTAATTTAGGAAGCAATACATCAGCTGCAAATTTCCATGATTTCTCATGGTTTCTGCGCAATAAACCTTCACGCTCTTCATCACTAACTCCTGTATTGTTAATGATTTGTAACATTTGATCTTTATCAGCTAGAGTAGATGCAGCCACTAATTCTCCAAAACCTTTCCAATCTTCTGCTAACATATATCCCATGCTAAAGTTAGAATCGTTAACTTCTGAAAAGCCTAATTTCTTTAACTCTTTACGGAAATAAGCAAAAGTGCTAGTAGAACGACCTTTAGAAAGGTTATTGTTACGCTCTAATTCACCATCTGGTGAAGCAAATGCATTTATAGAAATTCCTTTAACTACCCAATTTGGGTCGCTTTTTAATAATTTTTTTAAACTTTCAATTTGCGTTTTGTTGCTAATAGCTTTACCTGCCTTATAATTTGGGTTAAACTTATCCACATCCATAGGGAAGTAAATACTAACCGATTTAGGAGCCAATTCTGGTTTGTAGTTGTCAGGAGAAACTTGAGTTTCGTTAGCATATTGAAGCAATAATGGCGTAGCAATTGTTCCCATTACTTGGATGCTATCTGGAACTGGAAGATCCTTTCCTTCTGCAGAAAACCTTGGCTTCAAATTAACATTCTTCATGTCTGGAGTGTAAGCAAACTTATCAGAATAAGTAATAGCACCACCAGTTTTGCTGTTTACAGTATAATCTGCAGAACCAACTGCTTTTTCGCCTTTAATTTTTACTTCTTTCAATGGAATTTGCTTGCCATCTGCAGTTTTAAGGTAAGGTTGGAAAGTTACAATTGACTTAGCTTTCATTGCCTTAGGAGGAACATTACCATTAATAACAACCTGAACCGAATCACCCTTCATTTCCAAAGGGTCTGGAGTTACAGAATAGCTATTTTTAGACAGGTTAAGTGAGCCACAAGCGCCTGCAAAAATGGAAAAGGCCAAACTTAAGGGTAGAACTTTTTGTGAAAAATCCTTCATTGTTGTTTATTTTTGTTTGCGCAAAAGTATAAATTTATCACAAAAAAAAAACACAAAACATTTGTATATAATTAAAATAAAAGGCAAAGCCAAAATTCCAGATTATTTGCAGGTTAGAGATGATAACTTTACCCTAATTGCATACACACGCACGGATAGGCCTGAAAAGGCTCTTGAGAAATGTGGTTTAGGCGATCAAATTGAGCGTATTAAGTCTATTATGCATGAAATTCCATTTGGTAAAATGACAAAAATATAAACATGAGCGAACAAACACCTATTATACATTATGCTGATGTGAGTTTATTTCAGCAAAACAACTTAGTATTGTCTGATATTCAATTAAAGATTCTTCCAGGAGAATTTGTTTATCTTATTGGTACAACAGGCAGTGGTAAGAGTACTTTAATTAAATCTCTATATGGTGAGTTACCCGTTGAACGCGGAACAGCCTCCATTGCAGGATTTGATCTAGCCAAATTAAAAAAATCTCAAATTCCATTGCTTAGAAGAAAACTTGGTGTTGTTTTTCAAGATTTCCAATTGCTTTTTGATAGAGATGTAGAAGATAATCTTGATTTTGTATTGCGCGCAACAGATTGGAAAAATGAGGCTGAACGCAAGCAAAGAATCAATGATGTTTTAGAAATGGTTGGCCTCCAAACCAAACACCATAAAATGCCGCATGAGCTGAGTGGCGGAGAACAGCAGCGTTTGGCTATTGCCCGTGCATTATTAAATAAGCCAGAAGTAATCATTGCAGATGAGCCCACTGGTAACCTAGATCCAAACACTAGCGATGACATTCTAAGATTATTGCATCATATTAGTAGCAATGGTACAGCCATATTAATGGCAACACATGATTACCGAATTTTAGATCAGTTTCCTTCACACGTAATTCGTTGCGAGGGAGGAAAAGTTTTGGTAAATAAGCTATTAAAGCAAGCTAATTAAGTAAATCAACCAATGCTTGGGCATTTTTTGAGGTGTCGAATTGACTCCCAACCATATTAATCCTCTTTTGCAAATCAGCTTCTTCAAAAGTGGCTTGCATTAATTTATCTAATTCTTTTGCCATTTCCTTACCACCATTGGCTATATAAACTGCATCGGCTAAACCTGTGCCTTTTACCATTTCTTCATTTGCCAAAAGATGTTTGCCTTTAAACAAACAATTAATCAATTTTAATTTAATGCCTGTTGGTTGAAATGTTGGTAGCAAATTTACATTTGCTCGTTGAATCAAAGCATCTATTTCTGTTGGACTTAATCCTTCTTTTAATTCAATGTTAGCGTTTTTCCGAATAGCAATTTTTAAAGAATCTTTTGCGCCATCCCCAGCAATAATAAGCTTCGAATTAGAGTGCGTCATAACCTCATTTGCTAAAAAAAGTGCTGCTGCATGGTTTTCCCCAACACTTAATTTACCGTGGTAGAAAGCAAAATTACCATACTCTTGCTTAATATTAAATTGAGTATTGGCATGAAATGCAGGAAGTAATTTTACCCTATTTCCGTAGCGCAAGGCTAAATTGGTTTGATCTTTAGGAGATATTGCCCAAATAACTTGCGCATGTTTTAAAATAGCCTCATACGGCTTTAATAGTAAGGCTTCAATTTTTAAGTATAACTTTTTAAAGCCTAAGCCTTCAGATTTAGACAATAGGCTATAATAATCATGTTCTATATTATGCATCCTAACCCATTTAATTCTTTTGGCTAATGCAGGATGATCTAAAAAATAGCAGCAATGCAAGGCTTCAAATAATATTGGATGCTCGTCCTTGAGCAAATTGGCCAACAATTGAGCATCATTTCTGCTCGAAACAATATAGGGCTTTAAAGAAAAAACAAATGACTTACGTGCATAATAATAAACTTTTTCGCAATAGTCTTCTAACTCCTTATTGGGTTTTCTATCTCCATAGGCAAAGGCATGTAAATAAATTTTAACACCAGCCTCATGAAGCGCTTTAATTCTGTAAAACACATCAATAACACCGCCATAATTGGCTGGGTATGGATTATCAAAACTTACAATATGAAGTGCTTTCAATTGCTAAGGGCTTGGAATAAGGTTACTAACTTTTTAGATTCTTTCTGCAAATTATAGGCTTCTGCAGCTAAGCTGCAATTATGTTGTAAATTTTCATATAACAGAGCGTCGTTTTTAAGTTGGTTCAAACAGCTTAAAATATTTTCCGAATTAGGTTCGAGCAAAAGTGCTACCTCAAACTCCTTGTTAATTCGCTCATATTCTGGAAATGGAGGACAAAATTGAGGTATGCCTGCATGCAAATAATCAAAGAATTTATTGGCTAAAGAAAAATAATAACTTCTACTTTCTGCTTCTAATAAATTGTATCCCAACCAAGCTTTATTAGTAATGGCAGGCAGTTCGCTCGGTTTTATCCAACCTGTAAATTCAATTTTATGGTTTAAGTTTTCGGTTTGAACCAATTGCCTTAGCGACATAGAAAGATCACCTTCACCTACAAGGAGTAGTTTGCCGTCAAAATTTTTCATGGCAATAATAAGTGCTTCCAATGCCCTACCCTTATTAAGTGCCCCTTGATATACTATTAAATATGATTCAGTACTTTTTGGGGAAACATCTTTTATGAGAGAAGGAACATTTTTTATAGTTTCAAATGCCTTAGCGTAGCGTTGTGTAAGTTCTTGTGCCAATGCCTCTCCAACGGTATAGGCTAAATTAACCCTGGGCAAACATAATTTGGCTACACCATCCCAAACTTTTTTAACCCCATTTCTTCCAATCAACTCTGGCACTTCGGTATAATATTCATGCGCATCGAAAACCAATATTTTACCTCTCAGTTTAGCTACAAGCGTATTTGGCAAAAGTGTATCTAAATCTACGGCAACTAAAATGTCTGTCTTGGCAAACAAAAGAAAAAAGAACAAGCGAATGTTGTAAAAAATATAAAACAACTTTCCTTTTTGAAACCAACAAGATAGCCGTTTTTGCCTAAATATTTCTTGGCTTAATGGAATAGAGGTACTTCTGGTTCTACCTAACAATAATACTTCATAACCAGCTTCCACCCAAATTTGCGAATGGCGCCTCATCCTTTGATCATAACTTAGATCATTGGTTACTGTTACCGTTATTATTTTTCTCCTATCCAAGTAATTTCTTGTTCGTTATTTAAGGCAATTACGCCTTTATCTGCTAAATATCTGCAAGCACTTACTAAATCCTTAGGATTTATACCCTTCATAATTAACCCAATTTCTCTTATACTCAATGGCTTCATACCTTTAATTTGAGATAAGTTTTTTGTTATGGACTCTAGTTTTTTTGGGGTCAAATGGTTCTTATCTTTTTCTAAACAAATATCACAAGAGCCGCAATCTCCAGCGTTACTTTCACCAAAATATAAAAGCATGCTTCTACTTCTGCAAATTAAATCACTATCCGCAAATTTTATCATTGCATCCAGTTTATCTAGTTGCACCTGCTTTCTTT
>JBIKKC010000167.1:0-5275 GCA_044360615.1 Bacteroidia bacterium
ATGCGGTGCCAACATTTCTTACTTCATCTTTAAATAACATACGCAAAGGTTCAACCACCTTTAAATTCATATTTTCTGGTAAGCCACCCACATTGTGATGCGATTTAATGGTGGCTGAAGGCCCCTTTACACTCACACTTTCTATTACATCTGGATAGATTGTTCCTTGTGCCAACCATTTGGCATCACCCACTTTTTTTGCCTCTTCGTCAAATACTTCTATAAAAACCCTTCCAATTATTTTGCGTTTTTGTTCTGGGTCGCTTACCCCTTTTAAAGCCTCAATAAATCGAGCTCTTGAATCAACACCCACTACATTTAAACCCATGTTTTTATAGGCATGCAATACTTGCTCAAACTCGTTCTTTCTTAATAAACCATTGTCTATAAATATGCCAGTGAGCTGATTGCCAATAGCAGCTTTTAAAAGCACGGCTGCAACCGAAGAATCTACACCACCAGATAAACCAAGTATTACTTTGTCGTTTCCAAGTTTTGATTTTAACTCTTCTGTTGTATTCTCAATAAAATGAACAGGTGTCCAGTCTTGCTTTAGTTTGGCAATTTTGGCTACAAAATTATGCAGCATAGTTTGCCCATCTGTGCTATGGGTAACTTCCGGATGAAATTGGATGGCATAAGTGTCTTCTTCTTTTATTTTGAAGGCAGCTACTTTCACTGATTCTGTGCTGGCAATAATTTCAAAATTTTCTGGAATGTCTTGTATGGTATCTCCATGGCTCATCCAAACTTGAGAGCCCATTTGAATATCGGTTAACAGCAATGAATCTTCAATCCTGGTTAAGTTTGCTCTGCCATATTCCCTAATTTTACTTGGAACCACAAATCCACCATTTTGGTTAGCCAACAATTGAGCGCCATAACAAACACCTAACAAAGGCAACTTTCCTCTGTATGGACTTAAATCAACATTAGGTAATAGACCATCATTTACGCTATAGGGGCTGCCGCTCAGAATAACGGCTTTGGTTTGCGCATCCAATGGAGGAATATGTGTGCAAGGAAATATTTCTGAATAAACATGCAATTCTCTTAAGCGACGTGCAATGAGTTGGGTATATTGCGACCCAAAATCGATGATTAGGACTTTTTCTTCCATATAAGTCGCGAATTTCATTAATTTTTGGCGGATTTTGGAGGGAGCGTAAAATTATGTTGAAATTAATTAGTGTTTCGGATTACTTAAAATTACCTGAACCAACGCTTTTGCTGGATGCAAGGAGCGAAGGAGAGTTTGAACAAGGCCATATCCCCGGAGCTGTTTCTTTTCCAATTCTTAACAATGAGGAAAGAAAGTTGGTGGGAACTTGCTACAAACAAAAAGGTCATCAAGCTGCAGTAATTTTGGGTTATGAGTTGGTAGGTCCTAAATTTAAGCAGTTTGTAGCGCATGCTTACCACAATTATATTGGTCAGGAAATTTATATTCATTGTTGGCGCGGAGGCCTAAGGAGTCAAATTATGAGTAATTTGCTAAGCTCGGCTGGATTTAAAGTGCATTTGCTTAAGGGTGGGTATAAATCATATAGACAAGAAGTATTGAATTTTTTAGCCAAGGATTTTGAGTTTGAAGTTTTGGGAGGTTTAACTGGTTCTGGTAAGACCTATGTATTGGATGAGCTGGAAAATAGGGGCGCTCAGGTGCTAAATATTGAAAAATTGGCCAACCATAAAGGGTCTGCATTTGGCTCTTTAGGTCAAAACCCGCAACCAAGCCAAGAACATTTTGAGAATTTGTCTTTCGAAGAATTACGAAAATTCAATTTTGAGAAACCAGTTTGGGTGGAGGATGAAAGCCGATTAATTGGAAAACTCCAGGTTCCTACTCAAATATATAAAGGAATACGAAATAGTTTTGTTTATTTTCTTGAATATACTTTTGAGGATAGACTTGAACACATCATCAAGGATTATGGATGCTTTGATAAAGAACTATTAATTGAACGAACCAAACAAATTAAAAAACGAATGGGGGATTTATTGAATAGAACGGCCATCGAAGCTATTGAAAATGGTGATTTAAGAGCTTGGGCAGAAATAGTTTTAAGTCATTACGACAAACAATATAGGTATGGATTCGGTTTGCGTAGACCGGGCAAAAGTAAAGCTATTACGCTTAAAGATGACGATCTAATTCAGGAGTTAATGGTCATAAAAAAAGGTTGTTTCAAGTTCTGAAACAACCTTTTTTAAATTCTAAATAAACCAATTATTTAATATTATAGAGGGATTTTAGGTTCCTATACTCTCCCTTATTCTCATACCAATCTTTTGTTTTTTCGCCACTACTCTCAACCCATTCTCCAAATGCTGGATAAGAACGTAAGAAATCTTCAGTATCTCTAGAATAAGGAATTTCTTCTACTACATTCAATCCCCAAGGTAAATTATTTTTGTTTTTGTAATAGATACCTTTTTCTGGGTTAGTATTGTCTTGGAATTGTCCAAAGTCTTTAAAGTTTGCTTTTTCAGTAGGCGCAAAATCTGGAAGATGAATTTCTTTACTACGGTCTTGATTTACAATTAAGTAAGGATTAAAGTTATTTGCATTTAAATCATTTGTTGTTAAAAGTTTCTTGAATTCACCATCTTCATTGATGAATTTAACAACCATTTCAATTTCTGTAGGCGTTACGTAAATTCCGTCTGATCCAACATTTACGCCGCTTCCACCCGGTGAAGGTAAAACTCTATAAGCATCTTCGAATACCATAAAATTAGCAAATTTCATATCTGCTTCTACGCCATTACTTGCTATTTTGGTATAATTACCTTTAAAATCTCCGCCTTCTACCGACATAATCATTTCGGAAGGAATATTGTCTAGTTGAAATCCAAAACCGTTTCTATAACTAGCTCCTATGGCTCTTATTTTAAAGGTATATTTAATTTCAATAATCTCTCCATTTGCATTTGTAATAGTATTGAATTTATATCCAAGCACTAAATCATTAAAATCATAATCACCAGTAGCTGGCCATAAATCTTCGTACATTAGCGTACCAAAGCCTCCCGAAGCTGGATAAAAATTGTCGTATGACCTAAATTTATCTTTAGGATAAGCATCATCAATGTTTGCAACTTTGTCTTCATCATCATCTTTATATGCATCTTCTGATAATGATAGTGGTTTACATTCATTAGAAGGGTCTGAGAAGTAGGTAGATGGAATAGAAATATCGTTAATAAGAAATCCTGCTTCCCCCTCATCTCCACCAAAAGAAAACAAAATCTTGTAAGGATTTCCATCATTGGCTATTTTTTCTGGAATTTCAAATGAAATAGATTGCTCCCCTTTTTCTGAGCTTGGCATATCATATTTATATAATTCAACTAATTTGCCTTCGCCTTCTTTTTCAAAAGGAATGTAGTTAACATAAACATATTTGTTTTTATCTGCGAAGCTGGTAGTTCTACTAGTAAAGGTAATGTTTCCTGACTTTAAACGCAGCCATGGTGATTTAATATAAAGGTCTTTCCACGATCCTGTTGTTTGCTCGGTTGCTATGCTTATTTTTCCAGATTTATCTGATTCTGTATAAGATATTCCTTTGAATTCCCAGCAATTAAATTGATCCTTTTTTTGAGCATTTTTTTCAGCCCTTAAGGAAGTCACTTGCGCGGTGCTGGTTAATTCATTCAAGAATAATCCAGCTAAAAGTATAAATAGTTTTTTCATAAAAATAATTAGTTATTAGCGTTATAATCAAATTGAAGCATGTTTGAACTAGTTGGAATCACTTTCTTTATTTTTCCATAACTAATTAAAACCTCCTTATTAGTAGCAGGTACAACTAAATTAATTTCGCTGGATGTACTCATTAATTGAAGTGAACTATGGTAAATTGTTTTTCCATCCACAGAACTCACAACAAGGGTGCGAGAAATAGGTGTGAGGGTATTGATACCAGCAACATATAACACTAAGCTTTTTGATGTCTTCCATTTAAATGTTTCTCTTGCCTTTAATTCGGATACCTTACTGGCGGCTTTTGGTGTTGTAGGGCTATTCGATTCCATTAAACTTTTTTTGCAAGAACTTAAACCTGCAATTGCAATGACTGCGATAATCATTAACTTTTTCATGTAACTTGTTTTTATTTTTTTGTTTTTCTTTATAGTTGCAAAAAATAAGCCAAATGAAAATAGTTTTTAAAATTGGCTTATAGTATTGATTAATAGTGCCTTAAAAAACATTTCTAAATATTTCAAAATGGTATAAAGATTCATAATGAATCAAAATCCCGAAAAGAAACTTTTGTTTGATTTATTGCATAAAAAAAGCCCAGCTATTACGCTGAGCTTTTTTTAGTTGATTTTAAAATTATTTATCACCTTTCATATAGTATAATAACTTATCGTTTCTATATTCTTTATCTGTATTGCTATACCAATCTTTGTAAAGCTCACCATTTGATTTAGCCCATTCAGCAAAGTTCAAATATCCTTTTAAAATATCTTGCTTCTCAATCATGTGTGGTGCAGTTTTATCAATTTGTATCGCAAATGGAAGGTTATTTGCAGTTCTGTAAGTTTTGCCTTTTTCTATATTAGTAACATCACCACCTGTTCCAAATAATTTTTCAGATGCTTTGCTTGTTGGCATGTAGTCTGCTAAGTGTACTTCAACTTCTCTAACTTGGTTAACAATGATATAAGGATTCAAAGCCAATTCTTTTACTGTAGTAGTATTCCCTTTATTTACATCAAATGAAATAACCATCTTAATTGTTTCTGGATTAACATAAGGAGCATCTGGATTAACATTTACACCCGATCCACCTGGATTTGGCAATGCTACTTTCGCTTCAGAAAAGATTAAAACGTTTGCATATTTCTGATCGTTCTCTGTTCCATTTTCGCTAAAATCTAACCATTTTGTTTTTGTAAGGATGTTACCTTCTACCTTAGTTATTCTCCTGGGATCTAGGTTATCAAATTGCATTAAAAAACCATTGTTAAAACTTGCGCCTACAGCTCTTAACTCTGCATTTAACAATACTTCTACTACATTGTTATCAGCGTTGGTTACAGCAATAGCATTGTATTTAGTAACCAAATCATTGAAATCATAATCACCTGCACTAGGCCATAAATCTTCAAACATCAAAGTTGCTTCATTAACTAAATCTGTGTTATAAGCTCTTGTTGCATCATTTGGATAAGCATCATCTGCATCCGCCACGCCATCAGAATCGGCATCTACTATTGAGGCTTGCGGTAAACAATTATTGGAGGGGTCGGCAAAATAGGT
>JBIKKC010000028.1:0-15951 GCA_044360615.1 Bacteroidia bacterium
GAAGGACCCATTTGCTGCAAACCTGTTGAAATATTGGTAAGAGAACCTGTAGAAACCACTTCATTATTCACAAATTCTAGGCCATAATAAATTGTATTTCTAGCACCCAAACTTTTTAGTAAATCTAAGTTAACAGAGAAGGCATTTACTTTCTCGGTTTGTGTATTTCTTTCGTTACTGTTTAGTGCCCTGTCTATTCTACTTTCTTCAAATTGTTGTTGGGCAATTCTCAGCGCAACATTATCAAACAATAGATAAGTATTTCTATGGTTCATTAACAAATTATGCATACGCCAAGATTGTGGCCCATAATCCCATTCTGCATATTGTAAGGTACCATTTCTGTATCGGTTATGCCTATCATACCTGCCATAAGAGGATGTTGTAGAGTAATGAAAGCCATATTGAAAATCCCAATGCTCATTAGGTTTGAACCTAAGCTTTTGCATCAAATTAACTTGAGAATAAGCAGAAGGGATTTGTAGCAAAGGGTCGTCTTGTGTAATAATAACATCTACACTATCTTGCCTTTGGGCGTATATGGGTTTTAGATAATCGTCTGGCCCATTACTTCCCTGCCGCAAATGATCAAAATCCCAAACACTAAAACTTGTTAATAAAGCAAATTTTCTCCAACCAATATTCACATCAAAATGGCCCGTCTTTTCTTTATTTGCAGAAGCATAACGTGCGTTTGCTTTGCCAGTAATTCGTGGTTCCTTGTTTGATCCAAACTGAGGTGTTAAGGTTTGAAAACTCATCACCCCCCCAATGGCATCACTGCCATAAATTACAGAACCGGGTCCAAACAACACTTCCGTTTTTTCTGTAGCAAAGGGATCCATATTAATTACATTTTGGATATTGCCCGACCTAAATATAGCCATATTCATGCGAACACCATCTACCGAATACAGCAAGCGGTTGGTGGCAAAACCTCTAATCATGGGGCTTCCGCCGCCCTGCTGACTTTTCTGAATAAATACTTTACCAGAATTGCCCAATAAATCTGCAGCAGTTTGAGGTTGATACAAATTATTGTCTTTGGCAGAAATGCTAGTAACTTTAAGCGGAACTTGCCCAAAAACCTGATTCCATTTAGAAGCAGAAATTACAACTTCATCTATAGCAGAAGTATCATTTAAAGTTACAACCTGAGAAAGTGCATTAACAGACTGTAACAGAAATAAAAAGCAAACCAAAGATTTGTAAAACCCCAACTTCATTACCTGCAACATACAAAAAATTAACACTAAATGTAACTAAAGTTGCCAAAACAACTGATAAGTATCGCCCAATGTTTAAACCTTTCGTTGCCTATTGTTTTATGATTAACCCATCTTCCATTTCAATAATCCTGTTAGTTGCTTTTGCAAAAGCAGGATCATGGGTAACCACTAATAAGGTTTGGTTAAACTGCTCAGATAGTTCTTTAAAAGTTTCAAATACAATTTGAGAATTCTTACTATCAAGGTTTCCGGTTGGTTCATCAGCCATGATAATTGCAGGATCATTAATAAGCGCTCTGGCAATGGAAACACGCTGCTTTTGCCCTCCAGAAAGTTGGTTAGCTGGTTTATCTGCCAACTCCCCAATTCCTAAAACCTCTAACTTCTTCAAGGCATTTTGAGCAATTTCCTTTTCCGAAAATTTATTTAATTTGAGAGCAGGTAACATGACATTTTTCAACACAGAAAATTCGTTTAGTAAATAATGAAACTGAAATACGAATCCTATTTTCTCATTTCTAACTTTGGCTAATTCCTTTTCAGTTTTTTTACTCATCTCCTCTCCTTCTATCCAAAGCTCTCCTGTATAGGCAGTATCCATGGTAGATAGCACATACAACAAAGTAGATTTACCACAACCAGATTTACCAATTACAGAAACAAATTCGCCCTTATTGATAGAGAAGTTAATCCCATGTAAGATCTCAATCTCGACTGGGTCGGTGAAGCTTTTCTTAATATTGTTTGCGCGAAGGATAGGTTCAAGCATACTATTTACCTCTAATTATAACTACCGGATCTACTTTACTGGCCTTATTGGCAGGAAACCAACCAGCAAACCAAGTAGTGGCAAAGGTGAAACTTAAAGCAATGGCATAAAACACCCAACTATAAACTACAGGAAAAGTTTTAACCGTAGGGATAGCCGCAGAGTTGAAAGGAATATGACTAATTACATTAATTAATAAAGTACTACATACCATACCAGCCGCACAACCTATTAAGCCAATAATTACAGATATCATTAAGAATACACGCTTCACATCAGTACCCGAAAAACCAGTGGCTTTAAGTATGGCAATGGTATCCATCTTTTCGTATATCATCATATTTAGAATGTTGTAAATCCCAAAGCCGGCAACAATTAAAAGGCTAATACCTACTGCATAAGAAATAATATTTCGCACTTTAGTTCCAGTTTCAAATTGGGCATTGGCAGATTGAATATCTATGGCATCCATTTCAAATACCTGTGCATACTCTTTTGCTATGGCTGGGGCTTGAGCTAAATCTTTTAACTTAACTTGTAAATCTGTTATGTACCCATTGCCTTTTCCCATTACTTTTTGAACCGTAGTATTAGAAGCAAAGCTTTGTGTTTTATCATAATCTGCAACACCACTTTGGTAAAAAGCCACTACCTTTAATTGAAATCTTTCTCCATTGGCTGTTGTAATCTGAACCACATCTCCAATATCTGCCATTAGTTTTTCTGCCAAAGGTTTACCTAGTATAATACTATTAGATACCTGCATTAATTGTTTGGCTTCACCTGTTGTTATATAATCTCCAAAATGAAAAAACTTCACTTCTTTTTCCGCATCAATACCACTCAGAAAACCTGATAAATCTGAGGCTCCAGCATTGAAAAAAACCTGCGTGCTTAACCTACGCGAATACCCTAAAACCCTATTATCCTTTTCTAAGGTTTGAATAATTTTATTGGCATTATAGATATCTTGACGCGCATTGGCTGCTTTTATAGAACTAATAAAATCATGTGAATTTGTATCCTTGTGTGATAAGGTTATGGGTTGCTTGGCATTCACTTTTACTTCATTGTATAAACGAACATGTGCTGTTCTATTTCCAATTAGCCCATCTAACATATTGTTCAATCCACTCATAAAACTTAAGAGCGTTACAAACATGGTAATACCAAAGGTTACCCCAACAGCTGCAACTATACTTTGCTTAAGCCTAGCCTTTAATAAGGTAACTGCAATATGAAATAACAACTTCATGATTACTCTGGTTTAACAAGGGCATCCGATTCACTAATACCTTCTAAAATTTCTACTTGCTCGTAATCCATCAATCCTACTTTTACTTCTCTCGTTTCGCCATTTTCTAAGATAACAAATTTCTGATTTACCAATAGACTTCTGGGAATCAATAATGCTTTCTCTTTAGTTTGTAATACAATATTGGCTTCTGCCGATAAGTTAGGATAGATGGCGGTGGGCATGGTTGTAAATTCTGCCTCCACTAAAAAGGTCTTGGTGCGCTCGTTCATAATTGGATGTATCTTACTTACCCTTGCCTCAAAAGCTTTTCCTTTATGGCTATCCATGCTTACAAAAGCTTGCTGACCCAACCGCACGCCAGCAATATCAAATTCATCCACTTGTAACTCTAAATAAAAAGCCTTGCCATCACCCACAATAGCTATTGGAGATTGCATGGTTACCATTTCTCCTTTTTTCTTTAGAATATCGTAAACCACACCATTTATATCACTATTCACAAATAAATCATTAAGCTGGGCATTACTAAGGGCTAAATTAACCTGTGACTGTTTTCCAGAGAAGGCAATTTGCCTTTTTAACTGCTGGTATTTAATTAGTGTTGATTCATAATTTGCTTTACTGTTTCTATAATTCAATTCTTTCTGTTCTAATTCAATTTTTGAACCTACATCTTGTGCAAATAAATTCTGTTGTCTAAGCAATAACAAAGAATCGTTCCTACGCTTTTCTTTAAGTACATCCAATGAATAGGCAAGCTCCTCCAATCGATCTTGATTCTTTCTATCATCATTAAAGGATGCAGCTGCGAGGGCATTCTCTTGGTTCAATTGCGCGGCAACATTGCTTATACGGAGAATTTTCTGTCCTTTAGCAACACTATCACCTTCATGCAAGTAAATTTCATCTAGAATACCTTGCACCTTTGCAAATACTTGATATTGGTTCTTACCTTTTACTATCCCAGAAGCATAAACAGATTGTGTAATGGGTTTATAACTAGCATAAAAAACCTCCTTCTTTTTATTACATGCAGCAATAAAAAAGAGGAACAAGCCCGCAAAAAATAAATTGTACTTCATAAAAAAGCTTTCTAGTAAACAAAGATAACTAGCCTAACCTAAACATATTCCCTAAATTACATGATAAATCTCACTCATAATCCCACAAAATGCTATCGGGGTAAAATTTGGAGGAAGAAGTTCGCCAAAAATTAGCATATTGCATTTATGTCATCGCACCATATTGTTAGAGATACCCAAGAACCTGCATTAATTATTGCGAATGGAGAGGCCTGCAGCCGCGAATTATTAGAACAGTTGTTAGAATGGAATCCCATTGTGATGGTTTTGGATGGTGCCTTAGATCGAGTTTTGGAATTAGGGATAAAAATTGACATTGTTCTTGGGGATTTTGATAGAAACCACCACCCAGAAGAAAAATTAGCCCATCAATACCCTATTGAAATTGTACATACGCCAGACCAATCTAAAACGGATCTTGAAAAAGGAATAGAGTACTTATTTACAAAGGGGCATAAGGCCATAAATATTATTTGGGCAACAGGGCGTAGAAGCGACCATACCCTTAATAATTTAACCAATTTAGCTCGTTACCATGAAATGGGAAATTTAGTAATGTACGATGATTATTCTAAAATCTATGTACTACCAAAACAGTATGACAAATGGTACACAAAAGGCAGTATAATTTCATTAATTCCAATTGGAAAAGCAGAAGGTATTTATACCTCTGGATTAAAATATAACTTAGAAAATGACACCTTAGAAATTGGTGTAAGAAGCGGAAGCTCTAATGAAGCTTTAGAAGATGGCACCGTAAAAATCAGTTATAAATCGGGCCACCTTTTAATGATGGAATGCCATGATTAAATAAAACTAAAAAAGGGCAAGCCCTTTCGGACCTGCCCTTTTCTAATGAGATAAAAATCTTATTTCATAATTACTAAGCGGCTGCTTACAGAACTTTCTGGTGAACTCATGCGTACAAAGTACACACCTTCACTTAAGTTAGAAGTTTCGATCTTAACACTGTTTGTTCCAGCGCTAAATCTTTCTGCAGGCACAGTAGCTACAACCTTACCAGTGATATCCATAATGCTTACTTCAACAGTATTTGCTTGAGCTAATTCGAAATCTATATTAACCAAGTTAGAAGTTGGATTAGGATAGATTACATAGCTATTGAAGCTAGAAGCATTTTCTTTAATAGAAGTTGCTATAACATTAATAGTTTTTACAACTGAATCTTTTCCATAGATATGGTTAGCAATTAATTTAACACTGTAACTACCATTTGCAGTGTAGGTATGAGAAGCATCTTTAGTAGAAGCTGTACCACCATCACCAAAATTCCATGTATAGTTAATAGTTAAACCTTTTTCAACGGTTGTATTAGTAAATGTAAATTCACGTGAACCAGTTGCAGTTCCTTGAACAAATGTAAAATCAACTACTGGAAGTATGCTTACATCGTTAATAGTAATTTCCATAGTTTTAACAGAATTACCACACTTGCTTCTTGCTGTTAAAGTTACTGTATACTTACCATTTGCAGGGAAAGTAAAACTAGGGCTCATTGCGCTTGCAGTATCAGTTGTTGAACCACTCACACCAAAATCCCAGAAGTAAGAAGTAGCATTAGATGAGCTGTTAGCAAAATCTACCTTCAAAGTTGAAGACGTTGCAGGAGCAGTAAAGTTTGCGGTAGCACCAGGGTTATTAATTGGAGAAGAAGTATAATTCGTATTTTGAGGATCAAAATTACACCAGCAGTTTGTCCAGTTGCTATCTGGGTTGCTTCCTAAAGCACCGCGGTAAGCAGTTGGTTGGAAGTATGGGTCAGAAATTCTAGCACCACTAAAAGATGCACCACTAGTAGCAGGAGAACCAGCAACTGGAGCAAAGTTAGGGTTTGAATAATTAAATGGATCTGCCAAAATACCAGCACCAGAGAAAATAGAATCATTTGCATTGGCAAATACTTTAGAACGTGTAGCAGTTGGATTTGAACCACCAGTAGCAGATGCATTAATAGATCTGATATTTCCAGCAAGAATATTGTTCTTAAACATCAAAGTATCATTTTGGTGTTTGTTTACAGAACGCGCACCATCAATAAATAAGGCATCGTTCCAACCCATAAAGATAGAGTTAAAGATACTAGTAGAAGAATTTCTTCTAATACGTGCACCATTTTGGAAAGAGTTAGAATAACTTAATGGAACGCCATTTGCCAATGGACCTAAAACTGTAATATTAGAGAAAGTAGGGTCAGTAAAAGGGTTTGCTTCAGAACCAGAACCGTCATTATCAGATTCAAAACCGTTGGTAGTTGGACCAGAACCGATATCGTACAATAACGAATCACGCATTACGATACCAAATTGCACCTTACCAGAAAATCCAAAATCTACGTCTAAATCATCATCAATGTTTCTGTATGAAACTAAATACTTAGCATCAGCAGTTCCACCAAACCATTCAAAGGCATCATCATCGGCAAATGAAACTTGTACATACTCTATTTTGGTTTGCTTACCAATAGCTCCCATAGTTAATCCATTAATTTCATTTCCAGGAGTAATTACAGTTCCAGCATATTCAATACGTACATAACGTAAAGTACCAGAGTTATGGTTATCATCATTACCACCATATAAAGCATCACCAGAGGTATTGTCAACGTCACCTTCTACGGCATTTTGAATTCCTGCTTCAGCAGCAGCAACAGCAGATCCAGGGCAAGTAGAGCAATCTGTAGGACGGTTAATTCTAGCCTTTCCTAATATTACTAATCCACCCCAATCACCTTTGCTTCGTTGGCCAGCAGCTTTAGCTGAAGTGAAAACAATAGGTTGGTTTTTTGTACCGTTAGCTTCAATTCTTCCATTACGGGTTACAATTAAAGTAGCCTTATTAGCACCACCTTTAATAATGGTACCTGGTTGTATTGTTAGAACAGCATTGTTCTTAACATAAACATATCCATTGATAGAATAAATGGTATCTGCAAATAATGTTGTATTTCCAGTAATATCTCCAGATATAGACCTCGTTGGCGAAGCGATACCCGTTACAAATACTTGACGACTTGTAGCATTAGAACAAGCACCAGCAATTGCAGTTAATGAAACTGTATAATTTCCATTTGAAGCATAAGTATTGCTAGGGTTAGCAGTTGTAGCAGTATTACCATCACCAAAATTCCAAGAATAAGTTAAAGCATTTGTTGAAGTACTAGTAAAGTTTACAACACCAGCACCAGTGCCTGGAGCACTTGTAAAGTTTGCAACCGGAGTTGGATTAACAGTTACCGTAATACTATCCATTAAAGAACAACCAGTGATTGAATCTCTAACTGTAACAAAATATTTGGTAGTAACCGTAGGATTTGCAGTTGGGCGTGCAGCAGTAGTTGAACTTAAACCAGCAGCTGGAGTCCAACTAGCTTTGTACGGACCAGTTAATGCTTGTCCAATTACCAATGATCTTCCAGAGCAAATTACTGAATCTTTTCCTGCATCATAAGTTAATGGCAACAAATTGATTGGACCATTATCATAGTTAGCTTGGTTAGGATTAAAATTACACCAGCAAGAAGTCCAATCTTCTGAACCCATAGCACCTCTGTAAGTAGTAGGTGTAAAGAAAGCATCAGATATTTTAGCACCAGTGAAGGCTGCACCATTTAGTGCAGGTGAAGCTGCAGCAGGTGTAAAATTAGGATTTAAATAATTAAAAGGGTTTGTTAAAACACCCATCGAAGAGCCTATTGAGTCGTTTGCGTTAGCAAAAATCTTAGAACGTGTTGCAGTTGGGTTTGAGCCACCAGAAGTAGATGCATTTACTGCACGAACATTTCCTGCTAATAAATTATTCTTATATAATAATGTATCATTTTGGTGCTTGTTAACAGAACGAGCTCCATCAATAAATAATGCATCATTCCAACCCATAAAAATAGAGTTGAAAATGCTAGTAGAAGAATTTCTTCTTAATCTTGCACCATTTTGAAATGAGTTACTGTAAGTCAAAGGAGAACCTGTGGCTAATGGACCCAATACAGTTATGTTTGAAAAAGTTGGATCAGTAAAAGGTTGCGCTTCTGAACCAGTTCCATCGTTATCAGATTCAAATCCATTAGTTGTTGGGCCAGAACCAATATCATATAATAATGAATCGCGCAAAACAACTGCAAATTGCACTTTACCAGAATAACCAAAATCCACATCTAAATCATCATCCACATTTCTATATGAAACCAAATACTTAGCATCTACAGCACCACCAAACCACTCAAATGCATCATCATCTGCAAATGAAACTTGGATATTGCTCATTTGTGTACCCTTACCAACAGCACCCATGGTTAAACCATTAATTTCATTACCAGGCGTAATAACAGTTCCACCAAATTCAATGCGCACAAATCTTAATATACCAGAGCTATGGTTATTATCTGTACCACCATATAAACCATCTCCAGAAGTATTATCTACGTCACCTTCAATGGCATTTTGAATTCCAGCTTCAGCAGCAGCAACTGCAGATCCAGGGCAAGTAGAACAATCAGTTGGGCGGTTAATAATACCTTTACCCAAAATAACTAAACCACCCCAATCGCCTTTAGCACGTGCACCTGCGGCTTTATCTGAAGTGAAAATAATAGGTCGGGTTGCGGTACCATTAGCATTAATCATACCATTACGGGTAATAATTAAGGTGGATTTGTTACCAGATTTGCCTTTAACAATAGTACCAGCCTGAATAGTTAGCGTGGCATTGTTTTTTACGAACACATAACCATCAAGGGTATAAATTGTGTCGCTAAAAAATGTTGTGTTTGTTGTGATGTTACCACTTATTGTTCTCGCTTTTTGAGCCAATAATGTTAAAGATAACAAACACGAAAGAATGAATAGGTTAAACTTCTTCATATGTGTTGAATTTGTGTTCTCAAAATTAATTTGGCTTCATTGTGCTAAGGTTAATCTAAGGTTACTAAAATGTTAAGAGTCTAAAATCATAGCATAAAAAAAGTCTAGCTTTTACACTAGACTTCCTTTGCATATGAAATTCAACTTGCCGTTAAGCAAGTTCGATTTCTAAAATTTATAACTCAAAGTAAAAGAAAGGTTATATCCCATTTTGTAGCGAAACACCTCATTGTCCATTTTAAAACGTTCTTCTGAAGTTCCACCAGCAGTAATTAGTTTATTCTTATCAAAACCGTTTAACTTACCACTACCATCATTATCCCAATAAAAAACTAGGTCTTGAGCCAAGATATCGTTGATGGCAAACTTAGCTTCCAATCCCTTCCAAATACGTTTTGAAACGCTTAAGTCAACCACAGTTCTTGGGTTCTCCCATAAATCTGGAATTAATCCATTAATCTCGCGTACGAAAGCAATTCTCCTTCCAATTCTATTAACAAATAAAGCAACACTAAACGCCTTCTTTTGGTTAAAGTATTGTAAACTAGTATTCAAAATATAAGGAGACTGCCCTTGTAATGGACGCGTTCCAAACTTATCTAAAGCCACCTTATCATCAAACTTAACCTCTGAGAAAATATACGCGTAGTTTAAGGTAAAGCTAAAATCTCTAATCCATGTTGTTCCAAATGCGTTGTCTAAAAAGTCGAAGTTCTTTCTAAACTCAAGCTCAAATCCATAATTTATTGCATTGGTTTGAGACGAATAACTTAAATAAGTATCGCTACCTCTAAATTCATAAACCATCTCAATCGGATTTCTAAAGGTTTTGTAGAATAAAGAGGCCGACATCATTTGCCCCTCACCAGGATAATACTCGTAGCGTAAATCAAAATTATTGATACGGGTTCTAGTTAAAGAACTTTTACCTGTTACAACAGTATTAATGTTAAAGTCGTAGAATGAAAAAGATGCAATCTCTCTAAACTCTGGACGCGCTACAGTCTTACTAGCAGAAAATCTTAAATTGGTTTTTTCTGTTAATTCATAGGTTAAATTGACAGAAGGTAGAAAATCATTAAACACCGTATCAATATTCAATGGTCTTGGTGGACTAGAATTCAATTCAAATGAGTTAACATTTTGCTTGTAGCTTTCAAATCGTACACCATATACCAACCTTATTCTAGAAGCAACACGTTGATCTAACATCAAATAGGCAGCAGCTAAATTAGAACTTGCCGAGTAAACGTCTTGTGCACGATAATCTTCATCCCAATAGTAATCCTCAGAATATAAATCCTTTCTAAAGAAAGTATCTAATTTCCCTTCAAGGAAATTTAAACGCTCTATACCTCCTTTTTTTAACACAGGAGCAAAAGCACGAGCTTGGAAATCACGCTTACGTAATTGGTAAAAAGCGCCAACCTTTACCTCAGTTTTTACGTTTTTTCCAGAAAGCTCTTCAAAGGGCCTTTGTAAATCAATTCCAGCACTACTAATATTTTCGGTTAGCTCAGAAAAAAACCTTCCTGCTTGCGTAATATCTGGATTACTGCTGGTAATTTTTGCCTGATAAGGGGTATATCCTTGCTCTTGATCTATTAAGGTAGCTTGAGTTGAAAATCTTCTAAAGTCTGGAATTGAGCGCGCAATATTATTATTATTTAACACCCACTTTATCTTTAACTTTTGTCCGGGTAAAAAATGGTCGCCAATTAATTGATTGGTTAATAACCTTCCTTGATTGAAATTAAAATAAGTATTGTTTACCAACGGAAGCTGTTCTGAAGTATAATCATCAGCACCTCCCCTAACAGTGGTAATATCTTCGGAATTTAGGGTCAAGGCATTTTTAAAAGATATTTTATGACGTGTACCAATCTTATAACCAAAATTGGCCATTACGCCTGCTAATATTTCATCCTTGGTAATAGTATCTTGATAACTCCTTACAATTTGGTTATCGTTTCCATCCATAGGTCTATTATACTGGTTGCGTTCAACAAAAGTATTTCTGCGACTATTACTATAAGAACCAGAAACAATAAAGCCAAACTCATCATTCTTACCTATCTTATAGCTATTTCCTCCCGCTAAGCCAAATGAGAAGTTTAAAGGCAAACTACTTGGTCTTAAAAGCGTCCAATCATCATCAAATTTTCTTGCGTTTTCAACCTTATTAGGGTCTGTGTTATAAGCTCCTCTCTCTGGAATACCATCTGGAATAGCTCTTTTACCGTCATCAAAACCCAACCAATCGGTACCACTATTATTATATCCTACGCCATCTTTAAATGTAGTAATGCTATGATAACTTACCCCACTAGATACACTAACAAATTGTTTCTCTGGAATATCACGCGTATTAATAGTTATTAAACCACCTGCAAAATCCCCAGGCAAATCTGGAGAAGCAGTTTTGGTAATAACCATATTATCTAACATATTAGAAGGAAAGATGTCAAACGAAAATGCTTTTTTATCACTTTCTGAACTAGGTAATGGAGCACCATTAATGTAAGCTGTATTATACCTATCGTTTAAGCCCCTAATTACAGCAAATTTATTATCCTGGATTGAAGTTCCACTTACACGCTTCATAACATCGCTGGTAGTAGCATCTGGTGTTTTCTTTATCATATCTGCAGAAATACCATCAGAAATAGAAACACTTTTCTTTTGTTGAATTAACAAGGCACTAGCATTTTCTTTCTTCAATGTACCCTGAATTACCACTTCTGATAGCTCTTTAGTTGCGGCTTCCATAGCTACAGTAATTGAGGTAACTTCGCCTGCCTTAACTACAATTCCTTGAACTGATTTTTTGCTGTAAGAAACGTAGGAGGCTATTAAATTGTAAGTTCCTGGTTGTAAGTTACCAATGATAAACTTTCCTTCAAAATCTGTGGCCGCTCCAAAAGTAGTACCTTCTATAATCACGGTAACCCCAATAAGCTCTTCCCCAGTTTTCTTGTCAATAATTTTACCCGAAATTTTACCAGTATTTACTGCCTGCAGCGTTAAACTAGTAAAAAACAAAAGAATAACCAATAATTTTACTTTCATATGCATTGAAATTGCTACAAAAGTATTTCCCCAGCATTATGCTTAAGTTATTGGAATGTTAGGCTTATGTTAGCTCAATGTTAAGCTAATGTTATGCGGATTATTTTATTACGCCCAATTCCTTGCCAATCTTAATAAAGGCGGCAATGGCTTTGTCTAAATGGGCCTGCTCATGCCCAGCAGAAATTTGAACGCGTATACGTGCTTGCCCCTTAGGCACTACTGGGTAATAAAAACCTACCACATAAATACCTTCTTCCAACAATTTAGCGGCAAAGTCTTGCGAAAGTTTTGCATCATAAAGCATTACTGGAACAATTGGATGTTCACCCGGCTTAATATCAAAACCCGCCTCAGTCATAGCTTTTCTAAAATATTGGGTGCTCGCCCAAAGCTTATCTCTTAAGGCTGTTGTTTCGGTTAGCATATTCAATACCTCAATACTAGCCCCAACAATCGAAGGTGCTAGGGTATTTGAGAACAAATAAGGTCTGCTTCGCTGACGCAATAAATCAATAATTTCTTTCTTACCAGAAGTAAAACCTCCCATAGCACCGCCTAATGCTTTCCCAAGGGTGCCTGTAATTATATCTATCTTACCCAAAACATTTCTGTACTCATGTGTGCCTCTGCCATGATCTCCCATAAAGCCGCTAGCATGACACTCATCTACCATAATTAAAGCATTGTATTGCTCTGCCAATGCCACAATATGGTCTAGCTGGGCTATAGTGCCATCCATGCTAAACACTCCATCTGTTACAATTATTCTATTTCTACAATGTTGGGTTGCCTTCAATTTCTCTTCCAAATCGGCCATGTTGTTATGCTCATATCTATGGCGTTCGGCTTTGCATAACCTAACACCATCAATAATACTGGCATGGTTTAAGGCATCACTAATAATGGCATCATTTTCATTAAATAAAGGCTCAAAAACACCACCATTGGCATCAAAAGCGGCGGCATATAATATGGTATCTTCTGTGCCTAGGAAATCAGCAATTTTTTGTTCTAAGGTTTTATGTATATCCTGGGTTCCACAAATAAAACGAACCGAGCTCATGCCAAAACCATGCGTATCTAAAGTTTTCTTAGCGGCCTCTAAAACCCTTGGATGAGAAGATAAACCCAAATAATTATTAGCACAAAAAACCAATACTTGTTTACCATCTGCTAAAGTTACTTCTGCACCTTGTGGGGAAGCGATAATACGCTCGCGTTTGTATAATCCTGCTGCTTCAATCTCCTGAAGCTCCTGCTGTAATTGTTGCTGTAATTGTCCGTACATTGCTATTTTATTTGCAGCGAATATAGGAAAAAGGAAACTTTAGCCAATTGGGAGTTGTCATATTCCCCCTTATTAGAGAGACTTTAAAAAGTTGAGAAGTAAGTTCTAAAGATTACTTATTGAATCACTATTTTAGCACTCAAATTACTTTCACCATCTGCTGCACTTAAAAAATATAAGCCTTTGTCTAGGTTTAATTTTAATTCGTTTTCATAGCCTACAAAAACTCCGCTACCAACTTCACTGCCGTTTAAATTATATATTTTATAGTCAATATTCTTAAGGTTTCTGTCTGAACGCAAAGTGAATTCACCAGAGCTTGGATTGGGAAAAATAGTTGCTGCAAGCTTATTTGCGCTAAGTTCTTTAAGGCTACTAATAATTCCATTTATTGTAGGTGTATACATTTGTATCCCGCCTCTAGCGTTTCCTATCAACAATTCTGGCTTACCATCATTGTCTAAATCTCCAACAAAAGGAGAAGATTTTGGACCAAAACTCATGTTGTTTGGGGTTCCAGTTGGAAAGTCTGAATAAATGTTATTAATCTCTTCGCAAACGCGTGTAGCACTTGCATCAAAATTACGGAATAAGTGAACCCTACCTGTCTGAGCACCAACTAAAATCTCGAAATTACCATCATTGTCCAAATCACAAATATGAGGCTTAGCATAGCCATCAAAATAAAAAGGCATACCTCCACTTATAATTCTTTCTCCAACGGCAATTTTACCTATAGAATCTATAGTTGGTTCAGAAGTAAAACTAGCAACAGTGGCAGTTCCTTTATTCTCAAAATAACTTAAGGTGCCATTCTTACGGCCAATAATAATATCCTGCTTGCCATCCTTATTTAAATCAATTACTTGAGGGGTAGCAAAGGTGCCGCCATAAATAGTAAAGTAATCACCACTTTGCTTGGTAAAAGAAATATTATTGCCTACAGATTGGTTTTGGTAGAAATGTAATTTCCCATTGATATCACCAATAAGTAAATCTGCTTTCCCATCTCCGTTTAAGTCGCCAAAGCTTGTAGAAATACGCACTATTTTTTCTGTAACATCATTAATTTTTAAAAAATTAGTATCGCGCAAAACAAAGCTAGCCTTGCTTGCAGAACCTGTATTCTCGAAATAAACCAACCTATCGTAACTGTTATTGGTATAATCAAAATCCCCTTGGGTAGCCATTACCAAATCTTTATCGCCATCTTGGTCTAAATCTACCAAGTTAGGAATGGCACCTCCTCCCAAATCTAACATTTGTCCAACCAAGAAATCTGTTTGTTGAAAAGAGAATTGAAAGGTATTGCCGCTAGTGTTTAGATAGCTCATTACCATATCTCTATTTTTAGAACCTGCATTGGCGTTAGGCGCTACTACTAAATCTCGCCTGTTATCGCCATTTATATCTACTAAATATGCAGCCGGGAAAACAAAATTTGCAGCCCTTCTGGTATTTTTGGGATAAAAAGAATCTTGGGCAATTATAGAATCTCTACCTAATTTATTGATGGTTTTACCATTGGTTAAATATATCAATTCTCTAAATCCCAAGTCACCATAAATAATTTCTCTATCCCCATCTCCATCTGGATCAAAAACAGCTAAAGTAACTCCATTGTGTTTACCGCCATGTTTATAATTACGGTAACAAGGACTATTATCATTTAGTACAAAGCCATGTTCATTTACTTTATAAGAGGCATAACCCCAACACTCATCTCTAAAAATATATTTAAGAGAATCTGGACTTAAGTTTTCCTCTTTGCTTAAGTTTTGGTAATAGGTAAACACATTCTTCCCGGGAGGGCTTTGCAAAATATCTAAATCACCATCTCCATCAAAATCTTCAAATGCACTAATGTCCGCATTGGAAATATTAATATTATTAGGTGGTAGAATTCCCAAACCTACATCCATAATTTGGTTTTTTTCTTGAAACCATTCTAATTTTCCTGGCGTTTTACTTACATTTTTCAATACTCTCAAGCCATTGTTAGAAATGTACTTGCTAGGATCTGGTTGGGCGTTAAAATCAACTTCTGTAAAAATATCAGGTTTACCATCGCCATTATAATCACGCAATAAAGCCCACATGTATAACTTTGGAAATTGGGCCTCATATTCTGGCGCCTGAACCCAAGTATTGTTCTTTCTGAGGAAGCAAAAAACCTTATCACCAATTCTATCAAATACAAAGAGGTCTAAAACATTATCCCCATCCAAATCTATATTAGAGAACTGAGGAGCCTCCCAACCTCCTGTATAAGGCATTTTTAGTGTATCCGTGCCACTCCATTTAATGCTAGCTTTATTTGTTTTATCAAAGCGAATAACTTGCGCAGTTATCTTGCTAAAAGTTATACTTATGAAG
>JBIKKC010000168.1:0-5242 GCA_044360615.1 Bacteroidia bacterium
AAAGAACAGCTTCTGGTACAAGTATTGCCAAGAATCATGAAGGTGGCTGTACCAGCACCCCAACATTCGCCCATGTTTGGACAATTCCCACTTTCGCAAATAGTATGTAGTTTGTGTTCATCAACTAGCTTTCTAACTCTTCTGTAGTTTTCTCCAGTTGGTAATTTCACTTTAAGCCAAGAAGGCTTTTTCACTTTCTCTTCCCCTAGAACAGGCAATTCAATCATTTTCTATTACCCCAATTATATGATAAATAAAATCCGTAAAACAGTCTGTCGAAATTGTTTTTTGCCATCATTGGCAAACCATTTAAAAAGCCGTCAAATGTAACCCCAGCTTCTAGCCCTTTAATCTCATCTGCATATTGGCCAAACTCTACTTGAAAACCCGCTCTTCCTCCAAAACCTATTTGAAACTGGGTTTCTGAAATTCCTTTGGTAAAAGATGATTTTCCATAAATTCTATAAATGTCTGTATGCTTGTTTGGATCATAACGCTCAGAAACTAAATAACCAGAATTAGAAACGTTATCGTAGGGATAATAAACTTCTATGTATTGAGGCTTTAACATGGCAGTTGTTAAGCCTAAAGAATAAACAAAATTAAACCCGAGCGCATTTTTATAAGGCCTTTCTGTTATGGCTACGGTTTGCCCAAAGGTATTTCTTAGAAAGAAAACAGTGTTTAATTTACCAAAGGCATACTGACTAGGATTATCTGTAAAACCTTGACGCTTTACTTCTTTAGGATGCTTAATGCGCGCCAATTCTACTTCCCAATGGTTTTGTTGTTTGCCTGTTTTATGCCATCCTAAACGGTATTGAAGTCCCCAACCTTTAAATGAATTAATATTAAAGCTAAAGGTATTGCTGCGAGAATACATCAATTGCGGTTCAATAAGCGGATTGTTTTGCGCCTTTAGTATTGACAAAAAGCCAAATGCCATTACCAACAAAAATATGTAGGGAGACTTTCTCAAATGCTTAACTTTGTTTCAAAAATAATAAAAATGGCAACATCAACCGTACTTTATCTTGGAGAATTGAGATGTGAATCTACGCATTTACAATCAAAAACCACAATTTTAACCGATGCTCCAATAGATAACCATGGAAAAGGAGAAACGTTTTCGCCTACAGATTTAGTTGCTACCGCCTTAGGAAATTGCATGGTAACCATTATGGGAATTGAGGCCAATAGGCTTGAGGTAAACATTGATGGCACCAAGGTAGAAATAACCAAACACATGGGAATTGGGCCGAGACGTATTACAAAAATAGACGCAAATGTGACTGTACCAGACAGGGGATTAAGTGAAGAACAAAAAGAATTGCTTACCAAAGCCGGAATAAACTGCCCAGTTGCAAAAAGTTTGCATCCAGATTTAATCCAGAATGTGCAAATTACTTACTTAAAATAAATTAGAAATAGACGGAATTGGCAGGGAGAATTTTGGGCAACTGCTTTTGCAAGAACTCAAGCTTAGCAGCGCAAATGCGATTAAAATAACTATAATTCTTTTCATATTACTAAGTATTAACTATTGAAAGTAACGGAAAACATAAGTGCACTATTGCAAGAATTTGATTTAAAATCATTTCTGATTCAAAACAAAAATATGGATGGTGCACATTTTCTGTTGCAGCGCAAAGATAATAAAAATCCACTTAACGTAATCTTAGCAAATCAGTTAAATTTATATCCCAAAGCGGCAATCAAAATTCCATCATTTACATCAAGCTATTGTTTTTTAAGTCCCAAAAGTTACGAACAATGCAGCAGCGAATTGTCTGCAATTTTTAAAAGCAAGCTTTATAAAGGAGACAATCTATTAGATTTATCTGGTGGCTTGGGAGTAGATGATTGGGCCTTTTCTAAAAGCTTTAAACACATTGTTTCGCTTGACCCAAACGAGGAGTTAAACATTTTAGCAAGGCTTAATTTCAAGAAATTGGGTTCAGAAAATATTGAAAGAATAACCCAAAAAGCTGAAGATTTTATTGGGCTGAACCAATGTAAAAAGTTTGCTGTAATCTATTTAGATGCAGACAGAAGAGCACAACAAGAAAAGGATTTTAGCTTAGCAGGAGGCACTCCCAACTATTTAGAACTTGAAAATGCACTGCTAAACATGGCAGATAAAATTGTGCTAAAGCTCTCTCCTATGGCAGATTTAAGTTATTTAGAAAAGCAGCTCAAAGGCCTACATACGTTAAGATGTATTGGCCTTGAATCTGAAGTAAAAGAAATACTTGCCGAAATAGTACCAGGTTATTTAGGTGCGGTTAACTATACCGCCCACCTAGCAGATTACAAAAATGGAGATTGGCCAACGGCATCCTTTGAAAAATTAGAACCAGGGGAGCATTATTTTTTAGAAGCCCACAAAGTATTGGTGAAAGCAAGATTGCAAAAACAGTATTTACAAACCTTGGGCGCCGAACTAGTTGGTAGTTCAGGAGTATTTGCATTATGCAAAAACTTACCTAATCAATTTATGGGAAGAGTTTTTGAACTGATTAAGGCAGAAACTTTTCACAAAGCTGGGTTCAAAAAGTATTTACAAAGCCATAAAATTGAGAAGGCTAATTTGAATAGAAGAGATTTTCCTGCAAGTGTGGATGAATTGAGAAAAACCTATAAGATTAAGGAAGGAGGCTCTGATTATTTCTTTTTTACTAAAACAAATGGGGAAGAACTTTTATTCTACCATTGCAAAAAAGTGAGTTAAGCGCGATTTGGGTAAATGGTAAGGCGTTGACCTTTGTTTACCTTACTACCCTTTATGGTTTTCTTATTCCACTGCTTTAACTCAGCTACGCTCACATCATGTTTCTTTGCAATCTTAGCTAAGTTATCGCCAGGTTTAACTTTATAAATAACCTTATCGGTATTTAGGGTTGAGGCTTGTTGAGGGGAATTATTTAGGGCCAACCACTGCTCCTTTACTTGAGATTGATAGGCCGTATCTGCGCGCAAGGCAGCCACTCTCACCGCTTGTTGGTATGGCAATGTTAAAGTAATCCCAGTATTACTAAAAGGTATAGTTCCTCTTTTTAAAGAAGGGTTTAAGGCAATAATTTCTGCTGGTGTGGTATTAATTGCCAAAGCCAACTTTTGAATTGAAATGCTGTTGTCTACAATAACGGTATCCATGTGCATGTACATAGGCATTTCTGCAGGATAAATATTGTGTGCACTGGCATAATTCATAACATAAGCAGCGGCAATAAATGCAGGCACATAACCCCGAGTTTCTCTAGGTAAATAAGGCATAATTTCCCAAATGTTTCTTTTACCCCCTGCCCTTTTAATGGCTTTGTTTACGTTACCCGGACCACAATTGTAGGAGGCAATAACCAACAACCAATCATTGTAAATACGGTAGGAATTTTTAAAATATTCAACCGCAGCTTCAGTAGATTTAATAATATCTTTTCTGTCGTCAAAATAATTATCGGTGCGCAAGCCGTACATTCTGCCTGTAGCTGGCATAAACTGCCAAAGCCCCGCTGCCCCCACTGGCGAAATTGCCTTTTGGTTTAAAGCACTTTCTATAACGGCTAAATACTTAAATTCCATGGGAACATTTTCCCTATCAAAAACTTCTTCAAAAATGGGGAAATAGAATTTAGAAGTTGTTAAAACTTTGCTGATTAATCCTCTTCTTCTATTTGCGTATAATTCTATATAAGCTTTAACTTGCTCGTTGTACTCTAATGGAATTTCTGTTTCTAATAAACTTAAACGTAAGGCAACCACAGAATCTGAGTAAATTGGAATATCACCTTCATCAAAGCCGTAAACATTAAGCTCACCTTTATCTTCAAATGTATATAGCTTATTTCTAAGTTTAAGTGTGGCACTATCTATACGTGCAATTTGTGCTGTTTTATCGCTGTTACCCACGCCCGAAACCAAAGGCTGGGCGCCAAGTACAGTTGCCAAAGAGCTCAAAAATACAAATACTAATTTCTTAACCATGCCCTAATTTTTAATTCAAAATTTCTAAAAGTCTGCTAACTAGTTTAAAATCCTATTTATGCAAATGTAGGCAATCTCACTAAAAAATCCTAATAAACGTCAAATGAGCACTTTACAATACACATCACAAGCTTATCCACCGAATATGATGCAAAAGACAGAATTTGCCAGAAAATCTACTTGATGTTGCGCTTTCTTCAATACCTGCTACTTCCTTTGGCCTTGCTTTATGAATTGGTGCTTAGGTTCAGAAATCTATTATATGATGCTAACCTAGTTGCCCCTTCTCAATTTGACATCCCAACTATTGTTATAGGAAATTTAGCTTTTGGTGGCACAGGTAAAACGCCCCATACAGAATACCTAATTAAACTATTAAGAGATAAACATAAGTTAGGCGTTTTAAGCAGAGGGTATGGCAGAAGAACCAATGGGTATTTTTTTGCCGACGAAAACACCAATGCCTTGTTTATTGGAGATGAACCTTACCAAATACATTTGGCAAACCCAGATGTGGCAGTTGGTGTTTGCGAAAACAGAGTATTGGGCATTCCACATTTATTGTATGATGCGCCAGAAACAGAAGTAGTACTATTGGATGATGCCTATCAACACAGACCCTTGCAAGCTTCTCTAAATATTTTGCTAACCGATTTTAATAAACCCTACTATGAAGACTTTCTTGTTCCATCGGGTTATTTAAGAGAATACCGCGGTGCGGCAAAAAGAGCATCCATAATTATCGTGAGTAAATGTCCGCCAGATTTAAGCGAAGCAGCGGCAGCCAAGATTAAAGCCGCCATTAAACCTTTAGCTCATCAGCACGTATTTTTTAGTTGCATTAGTTATGGCAAACCAGTAAGTGTGTTTGAACCTAAAGAAATGGAAGCTGATGCACAAGTTTTGGCTTTTGCAAGTATAGCGCAGCCAGCACCTTTTTTAACTTATTTGGAAGCCAATTATACAAAAGTTACCTATAAATGGTATGCAGATCATCATATTCTAAAGCCTAGAGAAATACAGGACTTAGAAGAGCGTTTTCAATTATTAAATGGACCCACTAAAGCCATTATTACAACAGCAAAAGATAGTAGCAAATTGGTTTCTATTGATTTGCCAGAAAGCTTTACGCAACTTCCCATTTTTTACTTACCACTCACTGTAAAATTACTATTTAACCAAGAACAAGAATTGCTGCAACACTTAGAAGATTGCATATCAAAAGTTAAAGCAAATCAATCTAACAATTGAAAATTAC
>JBIKKC010000029.1:0-15842 GCA_044360615.1 Bacteroidia bacterium
TTAAAGAGCCCGATTTTACCACAGCCTTTCCTTTAAAATGAACCAATAAGGCACACTGCTCTGCCTGCACCGTTTCATGTCCGCAAATAGCTATTAGGCATTCAATAACCCAATCAAAGGTGTTTACTTCATCATTGTAAAGTACCACTTGAAAGCTTTCAGACTCTTCTTCTAAAAGCGCAATGTCTTCTTGTTTTTTAGTAACTTCTTTTAACATACTTTTCAATTACTTTGAATTTCGGGTTTTCTACTAAAAGAGAATTTTGCTTCTGTTCCTTCTCTTAATCTTTTGATATTACTTCTATGCGTATAAACCACTAAAAATGCAACCAAAGTGCAAAAATAAATGAAAATCATTTCATTTGGACCATAAATTAATCTGACGAATAAAGGACTTAAGATACAACCTAGCATAGATCCAACAGAAATATATCTTGTAATCCAGACACTTAATATAAAAACTATAGCGGCCAAAAGCGCTACGTACCAGCTAATTCCTACCACAGCACCCAAAAGAGTGGCAATTCCCTTGCCTCCTTTAAATCCTGCAAATATTGGGTAAACATGACCTAAAACGGCCACTAATCCTAGCAGCATTTGGTAGTTTCTAAACTCTGTGGTATGAACAATTACGTCATATTGAAGAAACATGAGCCCAGTGCTAGCAAGACCTTTAAAAAAATCAATGAGGAGTACAAAGAAGCCCGCTTTCTTACCAAGTACTCTAAAGGTATTAGAGGCGCCGGCATTACCACTACCGTGTTCGCGTACGTCAATGCCAAACATCATTTTCCCAATCCATACGGCACTTGGGATAGAGCCCAATAGGTAAGAAAGAATCACTCCGCCAATTAATAGTTTTGTTTCCATTTACTTTTTCATTCCTTTCACAAATTTGTTTCTATCAGAGGTATTTGCTTGTCTTAAGCTATAATCATCTGCTTGTTTAGAAATTTTATCAATATTTTGCTTTAAGGTTTCATTAAAGATTGGGTCAGAACTTACTACTGCCATTATCCCTTTTTGATACCTAAAATAATACCAAGAGCCTTGGCTGATATACATAATAAATTCATCCCCTCCTCTGGTTCTTTTGATTTTTATAGTTGCCTTAATTTTGCGTTCAATCGGATTTTTCTCTATGCTCCTAAGCCCTAGTTCACCAACACTTTCAAAGGTTCTTAATTGTTGATTCCATACCATTTGTACATCCGTAAAGAAGAAAGTTTTTTCCAAGTCGGTCATGTTTTTGCTACTCAGTTCTTCTGAGGCATCTTCAGATAAGCGACTAAATATTTTATCATCTACCAACTCTGGAATACTAATATTAACCACGCGTTTATCATAATAGTTATTGGATGCCCCCGCAGCTTGTTCATTTAGCGAATCTAAAAGTAATTTTAGAGCAGGTGCAGGAAGAACCATGTTTATAAGCATGGTTAGTCTCATACCATAGGTGGTATCTTTAATACTGTAGGTGCCATACCCTGCACTATTTACGCTAAATCCTTTGGTGTTAAATCCAAAGTTAAACTTCCCTTCGCCATAAACTAGTTTTTTACCTTCGCTCATGGCAATAAAATTACCTCGTTTTTGGTTGCCATATACTTTGCCAAATGGCCCCACTCTAAATTCATCAAATTTTTCGTTGTAGGTAAATGTACCTTCACATTTTAACAACTCTAAATCGCTACTGTTTCTTTTCCTACTAAACAAGGCTGGGTAAACATGTGCCGAATCATTTGAAACATAAAAACCATTGGTTAATGCTTGCCTGTTTAAGTTAGTGAGTTGTGGTGGTAGGTTCAAGTATACAGAATCTGGGCTTATGGTTGCTGCTGCTTTAAACCAATCCGTTTTGGGTCTAAATTGTTCGTGAACAGGTAAAAAGAAACCATTGTATTCCATATTTTTATCATAAGAATGAAGGATAGCATTTCCTCTAAATCCTACTTTAGGCCCTACCATAAAATTGATAGAATCTGGAATCATTGTTTTGCCTTCTAAGAATTTTTTCTCCACTACATAAATTTGATCCAGATAAAACTGTTGCGGTTTTTTCTTTGCATCTAGATAGGTATAAGTTCCAGCACCAATGCAATTTGTTCTGCCATTAATTTTAATAGTAACTTTCTCAATATCGTGATAACCATTAAGGGTATCGGCCTTAATCTTAGCATTTAATAATAGGTCCATTTCTGCATTTTCTCTAATAACTGCTTTGCCACTATCTGGAAATACTTTGCTATCTGCAATTAGAATGTAGGGTATTTTACCCACTTGCATCACAAAATCGTTTAAGGTTATTAAGGCAGAGCCAGCAGCAAATTTTAAACTATCTTGAGATGGCCTATTACTTACTAAATAGGCTGCAGCATCTGCTCTTTGTTTGTTAACAGGTCCAGTAAACTCAAGTGTTTTGGGTATCATATCCCATTTAAGTTTTTCAAAAGAGCCTGCATAATTATTTAGGGCAAAAGTGTTATTTAGACCCGGAAAATTTTTATATGTAAATTCAGCATATTTTTTTTCTAGATTAACATATGCTTTCACCTTACCAGTTGCAAAGGCCACTTGGTTGGTATCTTTGGGGTTCATTTGTTTAAATACAGCATCATCAGATAAAATTTCAACAGGCTTCAACTCAAACAAATCTGCTTCTAATTTACCTCCTTCAATATCCATATTACCTTTAGCCTTCATTGCCAATGGTGTTAAAATAATTGTGCCATAAAGTTTCGCGCCATCATAAGCAATCTTCATAGGTTCGCCTTTGTTGGTAATAAACATGGTATCTTGGTAAGGTATCCAATGCGTGAATACGTTAGGAGATTTTACCACTGTTGGGAATAAAGAAGTTCTATCATTTTCAAACAAATAGCTATTAGAATTCATAGAGTCTAGCATAAACTCAAAGCGATGTGATTGCGTTCGTGATGCCAAATAGGATAGAGTTCCGTCACCCACTAAACCATCATTACTTAAACGTAAATCCATAACCGAAGAACCTTTTCCGCCATATAAATTGTACTTTGTTACTTCATCATTAGGAATATAAAAGCCAAGAGATTTGTCAGGTTGTAAGTAAATAGATTGGGGCATGTCGGGTAATATACCTCCAGAAACTAAAGTTCCACCTAAGGCCAGCGTATACAAGTTTAAGTCGGCCAAACTATCTAGTACAAATGGGTCCACATCAAAAAAGAAACGATCTCTATTATAAGAACCTTTCATGGTAGTAGGGTAATCATAATAAACTTTTGAACCTACCTCAGATGTAAATACTGGATATTTAGGGTATCGTTTTCTGCCGCTTTTATTATAAGGGAAGTCAATTTCTAAAGTTCCATAGATATTTTGAATTACGCTCTTTACGTGTATTAACATCCCTATCGAATCATCTAAATAAAGAAACTTTAAGGAGTCTACATTGTTCAATCGTATCTTAAAGCTATTGTAATCAAATGCAAAATTATTTCCATAAAAATCTGCCAAACCTGCTCTTAGCTTTCCGCTAAAATCCATAGTTCTGTTTTTCTTAAGGGTAATTACTTGGTCTCTTGGAATAATATAAACATTTTGCGAATCACTAAAGTAAAATTTAGGTACACCTTGAACCACCATATCGTAATTAATTAAACTGATATGTGCGTTAGGAATAGCACTTATTGTTGAGGTGAAAGAAATGGCATCATAGTCTGTTCTGCCATTATGTGCGTTTACATAGTCTATTAGTTTTTTCTTTACATATACCATGTTTTTTGCTGCATCAAAATTAACAAACCCTTTATCATTCAGGTCTATCATTTGAATGCGAATGTCTGATACATTGCTTTTAAAGGCTTTTGCATAAGATTCTACATGGAAACTAGTTGTTTTATAATCTTCACAATATTTTTTTATACGTTGCAAGGGATTATAGGATAATACACCGCCAAATTTCTCATATATAAAATCCCTGTAGTAATTGATAGATTCAAACTTTGCAGGCACATCTCCCGAGATATTGTCTAATTCTATTTTAGGGCTATTTAAATCCCATTGTATTTCATCAACAGAGAACTCAATATTGTGATAGTTATCAGTGAAAGGCGCCGAAGAAATCCCCATTTTATTATCACGGTATAAGGATACTTTATCTTTATCCATTAAATATGTAAAAGATAATTGTGGATGGTAAATTGAATCCTTATCTAAATAAATAGTTACCTCAGCTTTATTAACCGAAATTTTATTATCGCGCACAAAAAATTCTGGGGATTGTATCTTTAAGAAGGGTTTATTTTTAAAGCTAAACCAGAGTTCAGCTTTCTGTTCTTCATTGCCCTTTCCCAATACTAATGCACCACGCATACCAAAGCCACCTCTAAATTTTGCTTTGCCATAACTTGCTCCCGTAAAGGTAGAAAAGTAACCTTCAAATTGCGGATAAATAGATTTATCTCCTTGAGATTTCCCCATGGGCTTATCCCTAACTCTACCTAACATTGGCTTAGCCGATAAATCTAAATTGAAAAAATTACTTGAGTCTGCCACTAATTCTCCATCATTTAAATCTATGTTGTAATTTTTTATGATAGCATAAACACGGTTAGAGTCTAAGCCAACTCTTGTCCAATCTACTCTACCGCCCTTACCTACCCATAAGTTTTTACTAGGATAAAATTTCCCTGATGTATTAAAAAGTTCGAAGGTATCGCCAGGTGTATAACAAAATAGGTTCAAATTTTTAAAGTAAAACAAGGGCTCTTTTTCAATAATTAGCTCTGCATCGGCTGTAGAACTTACCCATGTAAAACCGCCTAATTGAAGTATCTTATTTTCGGCAAAAACATTTCTAGAAACTAAAAGAAATTTGCGGTAATCATCTAAAGATTTTTTTAAGGATGCTGATAAGGTTTTATGCCAACCGTCGAATTTGCTGAGATAATTATTGCTTACTAAAGCGTTAATGGTGGCTAAGTAACCTTCAAAATCTGGACTCAATTGGCAGCTGGCATTTAGCATTTCATTACTCAATTTAACAATTTGTATTTTCTGCGCGTTGTTAAATTTTCCAGTGCGGTAGTACCCACTAAACTCTTCGCCTAAATCTTTCACCTCTTTTTTGCCAGCACTAGCTACAAAGGTTTCAAATTCTCCAATAAAAACAGATGGATCAAACGAAAAACTGTTTGGCCTTTGGCTGAAAAGGGAGCTTGCAGAAACTAGGGTGGCTAGTAAGACTAGAAATATTTTTTTCATGTAAATGATAATGAGATAATATGAACGAATTTTACGTGGTAAAATTCTAAGGCATAGCTTTAACAATGTCTGTAAAGCTTCTGCTTTGTAGGGCTGCTCCTCCAACTAAGGCACCATCAATATCTGGCGCTGCAAATAACTCTGCTGCATTTTCTGCTTTTACACTTCCACCATATTGTATGGTAATTTCTTGCGCAACAGCTATGCTGTATTTTTTTGCAATTAGGCCTCTTATAAATGCATGAATCTCTTGTGCTTGCGCGGTGCTGGCAGTTTTACCTGTGCCAATAGCCCATACTGGTTCATAGGCAATAACCACTTGCTGCATTTGTGTTTCGTTTAAATGAAAAAGCCCTTCGCTAATTTGCTTTTCGAGTACTGTAAAATGTACATTGGTTTCTCTTTCCTCTAATGTTTCACCACAGCAATAAATAGGAGTTAATCCTGCCTCTAAAACAGCATCTATTTTACGTGCAAGCCAATCATTGTGTTCTCCAAAATATTGTCTGCGTTCGCTATGCCCAATAATTACAAAGCTTGCTCCAGTGCTTTTAATCATATCTGCACTTATTTCACCTGTATACGCTCCGCTTTTATGGTTACTGCAATTTTGAGCTCCAGCATACATATTTGGCATCCCGTTGATGAGCTTGCTTACCCCGCTAATATGCAATGCAGGAGGTATTAAAACTACCCATGCGCTGCCCTGATACTCATCTTTTACCATATTACTAACTTCAGAAGCAAGGGCTAAACCCTCTTCCAAATTCTTGTTCATTTTCCAGTTGCCTGCAATAATTTTCTTTCTCATCTTTTCTTTAATTTAAATGTTTAATTATTCTGAGATTCCCAGAACCTAAATTTCTTACTCTGTTCAAAAACTTCAACCATAATGGCGTTATCTACTTCTGTAAAGGCAACATTTCTGCGTTTACACATAGCAACAGCCATTTTATAAAACTTATTTAAAACATAAGTTTCAAAGCCTTGCGCTCCACCCCAACTAAAACTTGGGACGAAATTTCTTGGAAAGCCAGCGCCAAAAATATTTGCCCCAACACCCACCACTGTACCTGTATTAAACATCGTATTGATGCCGCATTTGGCGTGGTCTGCCATCATTAATCCGCAAAAGGTTAAACCTGTTTTTTCAAAGCGCTCAGTTCTATAGCTCCAAAGTTTAACCTCATCATAGGTGTTTTTTAGGTTCGAATTATTAGTGTCTGCCCCAATATTTACCCATTCGCCTATTACTGCATTGCCAACAAAGCCGTCGTGGCCTTTATTGCTATAGGCATAAAATACACTGTTGTTTACTTCTCCGCCTACTTTGCAATGCGGACCAACAGTTGTTGCCCCATAAATTTTGGCATCCATTTTAAGTCCCGCATCTTCGCATAATGCAAAGGGCCCACGAATTTTACAACCTTCCATTACCTCGGCATTTTTTCCTATATAAATAGGTCCAGTAGATGCGTTTAGGATTGAAAAATGAATGTTTGCACCCTCTTCAATAAAAATATTTTCTGGGTTAAGCACCTGATTTCCTTCTGGAATGGGCTGTGATTTTCTGCCTTTGGTTAAATCATTAAAGTCTTGGTGAAGCGCTTCCCCATTTTTAGAGAAGATTTCATAACAATAATTTAATTGAATATGAGTTTCAGACTTGCTTTCTCTGGAATTATAATTAGATATATCTTCTGAAAAAATTTGACCTTCACTAAGGTTTAAGCAAACAGCGAGGAGCTGCCCATTTTTTACTAGGGCTGTTTTGGCTTGGTTCAAACCATTAATTTCTGAAACTAATATGGCATTAGGGCAAATACTGCCATTAATAAAAACGCAAAGGCCTTCCTTATTACCTGGAAATTTAGCACTTAAATAGTCTTGGGTTTCATAGCCAATTTGGGCAATTCCAAGGTAATTTTGCCATTTTTCACTAATGGTAAGTATGCCTACTCTTAGATTGCCTACTGGTCTGGTAAAGGTAAACGGAAGTAAGTTTTGCCTTTGTAAAATGGGGTCGAATAGTAAATAATTTGGACGCATTATATTTTGCCTAATAGTTTGCAAAATAGGTTGAGCAGGGCTAAAAAAAAAGCCCCGAATATTCGAGGCTTTTAAAGGCTTTGATAGCCAAATTATTTTTTCGCGTAACGTCTTTTGAATTTATCAATTCTACCAGCCGTATCAATAAACATAGATTGGCCAGTGAAAAATGGATGCGATTTGTGTGTAATCTCAAGTTTAAACAATGGATACTCGTTACCATCTTCCCATTTGATGGACTCTTTGGTATCTACTGTGCTCTTTGTCATGAACATATAATCGTTAGACATGTCTTTGAAAATGACATTTCTATAGTTTTTTGGGTGAAGACCTTCTTTCATTTTTATCAGAATTTGGGAGGGCAAAAATAGCTAAATTTTCTCATTTTCAAAATTTATCAACAAATATTTTCAAATGTCTTTTTCAGGCTTTCTATTTCTCCTTATCGCAAAATAAGGTAAATTGCAGCTCAATCCTATTATGAAAACAAAAATTGTTGATCCAATTCAAGTTCAAAAAATTATTCGTAGAATGGCCTATCAGGTGTACGAGAAAAATTTTGATGCCAAAGAACTAGTATTTGCAGCCATCTCGGGGCAGGGCAAAGAAGTGGCCAGTCAATTGGCCAAAGAATTAATAGAAATAAGCGGCGTTAAGGTGCAACATCTAGAAATTAATATTGATAAGGGTAAGCCGCAACTAGAAGATATTGTTTTAGATAAATCTGAAAAACTTGCTGGAAAAAGAGTGGTTTTGGTGGATGATGTTTTAAATACAGGTAGAACCTTAATTTATGCCATGGTCCCTTTTCTGGCTGCTAAGGTTAAGTCAATCCAAGTTGCTGTATTAGTAGATAGAAATCACCACAGTTTTCCAGTGAATGCCGATTATAAGGGGATTTCTCTTCAAACCACTTTGCAAGAACACGTTACTGTTGTAATGGAAAAGAGAAAAATTAGTGTATATCTGGAATAATCCCTTGACACATTGCAAAAAAAATCCCGAATCATTTATTCGGGATTTTTTTTGGAGTAAAAAACAATTACTTGATTTTACCTTGAAGACCAGCTCCAGCTTTAAATTTAACAACCTTTTTTGCTGGTATGTTAATTTCTTTTCCTGTTTGAGGGTTACGTCCTTTGCGCGCTGCGCGCTTAGTAACAGAGAAAGTGCCAAATCCTACTAGGATAACTTTGTCACCTTTCTTTAAAGCAGATTGAGTAGAGCTCATAAAAGCATCTAATCCAGCTTGAGCTTGTACTTTAGTAACTCCGGCAGCTTTTGCCATTGCATCAATTAAGTCTTGTTTGTTCATTTTTAAATAAATTAAGTGTTTTGCATAACAAACTTAAGCATCGAATTCAAAAAGTCAAGCATCTGCAAGGGATTTGGATATTTTTTTCCATTTTTTTTATTTCACAGGTTGTTAACAATTCAAGAAAAAGCGAAGTAAAATTAACTAAAATATTTTTTATCGATTGCATTTAGCGCCTTATTTTTCAATACTTCTAGCGATTTTAAAGGAACATTTTCATGCAATAAAGATTGCTCAAAAAGGGGTACTCGTTCGCTAAAAATTTTTTTTATTTTTTCTTCTTTTTCTAGGATGTTTAACCCTGAAAAGAGGGGTCTTTCTGTTTTCGAGTGCTTAATTCTGTCTATAATTAAGCCAATTTCTGCTTTTAAATATAGGGTTAAGCCGTTATTTAACATCCACTGCAAATTGCTATCATAAACTATAGTGCCGCCTCCACAGGCAATAATGTAATTATTTAAAGAGTCCGTTTTGTGCAGCGTTTTTTGTTCAAGCATTCTAAATGTTGCCTCTCCTTTTGTGGTAAATATCTCTGAAATACTTGCACCGTGCTGCTTTACAACCTCTTCATCTAAATCCAAGAAATTCCAGCCTATTTCTTTGGCTAGTTTTTTTCCTAGGGTAGATTTACCCACTCCAGGCATGCCAACTAAATAAATCCTTTCAAAATACGTTTTGGATTTACCTGTATCGCGCATCTTTAGTTCATATATTTTTGCACGGTGCTTATGCTAGGCAAGTTGTAGGCACCCCATTTCTTAATAACAATATTATCTTTCATCAACATAATTGCTGGGTTTGATCTTACCATAGATTTTAAGGGAATAGCATCCATATTATAATAGGTAAAAGGCAATTGATATTGTTTTTGAAAATTAGCTGCTTCTTCTGGTCCGCTTGCGGTTAAAGCCCAAAGGGGTAGTCCGGCTTTCATCCAATCCTCACTTAAATCTTTTATGCTGGCTAATGATGCTAATCTGCTATTTTCTAATTTGGTTTGAATAACAAACAATTGATATCCTTTAACTTTAAATAAACTATCAGTAAACTCTGCACCACTTGCATCATAAACTTTAAAATCATGTATTGGTGGTTTAAAACCTTCCTTAATTATTTTATCTTTTCTATCTACAAAAGTATAGGCATCCACATCTTCTGGTAGTTCTTCTGCTTTAAATTCAAATACTTTTCCATCTTTACTGTATTCAAATACCATTTCAACTTCATCTCTAGGGGCGCCTTCTGGTATTAATGTTAAGTCATAGATATTATTACCAATTTTATAAGGTAAAAAATCCTTAACAGGTAAGAACATAAAAGTATACAATGTAAAAAAGGTAGCTACCAATATGGCTACAAAAAGAGCAATGTTTACTACCACTAAATTGAATAGGGGTTTAATATGTTGCTGACCAATAAATATAAAGATAATTAAGACCAAAAGAACCACGTCTTTTAGGAAGCTTTCTACAGGCTTTAATTTAACCGCATCTCCAAAGCAACCGCAATCTGTTACTTTGCCTGTTATGGCGCTGTAACCAGTTAATAAGGTGAAAAATACAATCAACAAAAGCAGTAGCCAAGCGTTTATCTTAACAAAGTTGCCCAGCAACAATGCTACCCCACTTGCAATCTCAAAAATGCAAATGAACATAGAAAATGCAACTGCATAATCATTCAAAAACTCGGTTCCAAAAATCTCAAAATACTCTATTAACTTATAGCTAAATCCTAAGGTATCATTAGCCTTAATCAAGCCAGAAATAATAAATAATATTCCTACGAATATCCTACTAAATTGTGCTAAAAATCTCATGTTTACTATTTGTTAAATAACCTTATAAATTTACTTATTGTTCACCAATTTTTATCAATGCAAATACGGCATAATTAATCATGTCCATTAAATTACTTTCTACGCCTTCGCTCATAATGGTTTCTCCTTTATTGTTCAAAATTTGTTTCATTCTTTGAACACGCATTAATTGCATATCTGTAAAGGTGCTAACTTCCATATCTCTCCAAATTTCGCCATAATCATGGTTTTTTTGTGTCATTAAATCGTAAGTTATTTTAATTTGTTCATCATACCATTGCAGTAAATTTTGGGTACTTGGATTGGGATTATTATAGGTGGAGTTAAGTTGAATTAATCCCATTACACAGTAATTAATAATACCCATTAACTCAGAAGTAACGCCTTCGTCTATCTTACTAACTCCTTTTTCCTCAATGGTTCTAATGCGTGCAGCTTTAATATATATTTGGTCTACAATGCTCAATATGCGCATGAGGCGCCAACTTGGACCATAGTCTTGGTTCTTTTTTTCGAAGATGGTTCTGCAGGCAGAAATTACCTCCTGATATTGTTTTGATGTTTGAATACTCAAAGCCTTTGTGTTAATTTGTTAAAAGCAAAAATAGGGGAGGAAAAACAATTGCAAGCGATATTAAGGAAAAATTCACTTAACTGTGGTGGGAAACTACTCTTTTTGGATCAGCCCAAAGTGATGGGAATTTTAAATACCACACCCGATAGCTTTTATGAGCAAAGCAGAGTGGGCAATTCGCAATTGCTGATAGATAGAGCTGGAAAAATGCTAGAAGATGGTGCTGCCATTTTAGATATTGGTGGCCAATCTACTAGGCCTGGGGCAGAAATAGTGGGTGTGGAGGAAGAATTAACGCGTTTATTGCCTGCCATTCAATTATTAAAATCTACTTTCCCTGAAGCCATATTATCTGTAGATACATTTTATGCAGCGGTTGCTTTAGCCTCGGTAAGCGCTGGCGCGTCTATGGTCAATGATGTTTCGGGAGGAGAAGATCCTGAAATGTTTCAAACGGTTTCGGCTTTAAAAGTACCTTATGTATTAATGCATAGGCCCGGTAACTCTTTAGAGATGCAGCAAAAGGCAAATTATGATGATGTGGTTTTATCTATTTGCAATTATTTTTCATCACGTTTAAACCTACTTCGAGCGCTTGGCGTGGCTGATGTTGTGCTTGATCCAGGATTTGGGTTTGGCAAATTGCTAGCGCATAACTACGAATTACTAAAAAATTTGGAGGCCTTCAAAATTTTTGAATTACCTCTAATGATTGGTGTTTCCAGAAAAAAAATGGTTCAACAAGTTGTGAATAAGGATGCTAGTGGTTCGCTCAATGGTACTACTGCCGCACATATGGCTGCTCTTTTAAAAGGGGCTAACCTTTTAAGGGTGCACGATGTGGCCGAAGCAAAGGAGTGTATTGATATATTTATGGCAATTGAACCATAAATAGTTTATTATCGTAACATGTTCGAAAACACATTTGAACTTTTTACCTATCAAATAGGCTTAATCAATATCGTAGATTTGGTATTGGTTATCTTTATTTGCTTTCAACTATTTAAGTTGCTTAAGGGTAGTTTGGCCTTTAACATTCTTATTGGCTTACTAACTATTTATATTTTTTGGTTGATAGTAAGGTATTTTCAAATGCCATTGATGTCAGATTTCTTAGGAGAATTTGCTAAAGTAGGAATCATTGCTGTGTTAATCGTCTTTCAACAAGAAATTAGAAAGTTCCTGTTGGTTATTGGTAACAATTCAATTTTAGGAGAAAAGAAAAGCTGGTGGAATATCTTTCCTTGGAAATGGAAGATTCAACAAACGTTTCAAACACCTTTCGACGAAATTTTAGAAGCTTGCAGAGATCTTGCTTCCCAAAGGGCAGGTGCCATATTAGTATTTCCAATTACTTCAGAAATGAAGTTTATTGCTTCTAGCGGTGAGGCGTTAGAGTCGCTTGTTTCTAAACGACTATTATTGTCTATATTTAATAAGTACAGCCCTTTGCACGATGGTGCAGTTATTATTTCTAATGGCAGAATTAAAGCTGCAAATTGTGTTTTGCCTGTGAGCGAAAACCCTCATTATATCAATAAGTATGGCTTAAGACATTTAGCAGCTATTGGCATCACAGAACAAACCGATGCCATTTGTTTGGTAGTTAGCGAAGAGCAAGGAACCATTTCTTACGTAAAAGAGGGCAATGTAGAAAGTAACCTCATTGCCGAAGAAATAATAGACCGCCTTAATGAGCAGTTTAGCAAAGAAATGGTAGTTATAGGAGAGTAATTAATTTCTAAAGTTTTCAAATTGCAAGGGCACCTCAAAATCTTCACCTCTTAGGGTTGCAATAATTTCCTGCAAATCATCAATTTTCTTACCACTAACACGCACTTGGTCTTCATGTATGGCGGGCTGAACCTTAGTATTAATTCCTTTTATAAAGCTCACTATTTTCTTAGCAGTTTCCTTCTCAAGCCCTTCCTTAATTTTCACTTCTTGTAGCACAATTCTACCGCTAGGAGCGGGTTCTTTTGATAAATCTAAGCACCTTACATCTAAACCCTGTTTACTAAACTTGCTCAAAACAATGTCTATTAAGGTTTGCATGGCCATATCCTGCTTGGCTTCTAGCCTTATTTGCTTTCCTTTTTTGTCTAATTCAATGGCACATAATTCATCTTTTAAGTCGTAGCGGTTAAGCAGCTCTTTTTTTGCTGTGTTCACAGCATTGTCTATTTTTTGTAAATCTATCTTATTTACGATGTCAAAACTTGGCATATTAAGAAAACATTAATTTAATGACTTGTGAAATTGTTGTAAATTGCAAAGGCAAATATAAAGCGCTATGAAAAGTATTTATAATATTTTACTAATAGGTTTAGCAGTTGGCTTATTTTTAGGTTCATGCAAAGAAGAGCCACCCCAACCGCCACCTGCGCAAACAAACCCCTTTGATACAATTACTAACTTTCAAGGCTTATTAATTCCTTCAACGGGTAAATTAAATGTAAAAGTTACTTATTCTTATGGTTCAAGCCCTTTAATTTTCGACAAAGAGCTTTATGCAAACATGGGTGGAGATACTTTTACCATTAGCTTGATAAGGCACTATTTGTCAAATATTACTTTAATTGGGGATAATGGAAAAGTTAACCTTAACGATTATCATCTCATAAATGCTGAGGAAACACCAAGCACCCAATTTCAAATCAATAACGTTCCTGCTGGCGTTTATAAAAGTGTTTCTGCAATATTGGGCGTAGATAGTTTAAGGAATGGCTCCGGTTTACAAGAGGGTGCTTTAGATCCTGCTTATGGCATGTTTTGGACCTGGGCTACTGGCTATATTTTCTTTAAGTTTGAAGGCACCACCACAAAAGGTATAACTTTTGGCACGCATGTAGGGGGCAGCAAATCTATTCCAGTGAATACAGCCTCTTTGCTTGATTTTAAAATTAAATCTACTGCTCCAACCATTACCTTTAATATAAATTTGAAAGAAATGTGGATGAATCCCAATATATATAGTTTTGTTAAGGATGGGCACGATGTGCATTCTCCTGCCGACCCTGCAAACCTTAAAATATTGCAAAACATGCAAGATATGATGACTGTTACTTCTATTTTACAGTGATGAAAAAGCAGCTTATTTTAGTAGCAATTGTTAGTGTTACAAGCCTTTGGGTTGCTTGCAGAAAAGATGCGCCCTTAAGTTCTGAGAAAGATAGGTATGCCTACGATCCTACGCCCTATAATTTAGTTTTGCCAGGTAATTTAGGTTGGTCTAGCTTTCCAATTCCCGCAGATAATCCTCTTACAAATACTGGTGTGGCTCTTGGTAAAAAGCTGTTTTACGACCCTATACTGTCTGTTAACAATAAGCAAAGTTGCGCAAGTTGCCACAAACAAGAAAACGCTTTTTCAGATCCATTGGCTTTTAGTTTTGGTACTTTTGGGCAAAAAAGCGAAAGGCATTCAATGCCGCTATTTAATTTAGGTTGGGCAGAAAAATACAATCAATCTGGAAGACGGTTCTTTTGGGATGGTGGTGCAAATGATTTAGAAAGACAAGCGCTTAGCCCTATTTTAAATCCCTTAGAAATGGCCAACCCTTCTTTAGTACCCGTTTTGAACCGATTAAAAAATCATCCCGAATATCCTGGTTTATTTAAACGCGCTTTCGGTTCAGACACCATTACCTCCATTCGTTTGGCAAAAGCACTTTCTCAATTCGAACGCACTTTGATAACTTCAAATTCTCCTTGGGATAAGGCAGAACGCCGCGAGCGTTTAAGGACCCCTAGTGAAATAAATGGAATGTTTATTTTTGTAACTGAGAGCAAAGGAGATTGTTTCCATTGCCATGGGAACCTAAGCTCACCTTTTTTTACAGATTATTTGTTTCATAACAATGGCTTGGATGCTAGCCCCAAAGACAGTGGTCTATTTAGAATAACAGGAAACCCTTTTGATATTGGAAAGTTTAAAACACCTTCTCTTAGGAATCTCGCTTTTTCTGCGCCATACATGCACGATGGCAGATTTAATACGCTCATGGAGGTAATTGAATTTTACAATTCAGGGGTAAAAAATTCGCCCAATATCGATCCTAATATAGCCAAACACTTTCCAGAGGGCGGTTTGAACCTAACCCCCCAAGAAAAAATAGATTTACTAAATTTTTTATTGTCGCTCTCAGATACCAGTTTTACTAAGAATTCGGAATTTTCTGCCCCTTAATTTGGAATATCCACATAAATTAATATTTTTGATACCTACTGCATCGAAAGAATAAATAACTAACATATATGAAAAAACAAATACTTACCAGCTTTTTGTTGCTTTTGGTCCTCACCTTTGGGGCCAGCAATGTAAATGCACAGTACTGCACCTCTGGGGCAACTTCCGCCGCTGATGACGATATATCAAGGGTAGCAATCACTGGCGCTTTTTCAACAGGGTTTAATAGTCTTTCAACCTGCTATCCTGCTGTTCCGCAATATCAAGATTTTACCGTAACGGTGCCTGCAGTTTCTTTTTTACCAGGCAGCACATATACCATCACCGTAGAACTCACGCAATGCAGTGGTTTCTTTTATAATAATTCTTGTAATATCTGGATAGATTACAATAGAAACCAAACTTTTGATGCAGCAGAATTACTTGGTAATATAGTCGCTCCAGGTCCTGCATTTCCTTCTTTGCACACTTTAAATTTTACAGTACCTGCTGGAACTCCGCTTGGTTTAACCAGAATGCGCCTTGTTCAAGTAGAAGGTGGCACTGCTGCTTCAATCTTGCCTTGCGGAACTTACACTTGGGGTGAAACCGAAGATTATGCTGTAAACATTGTGAGTGCTACTGCCGGCGGCGGCCCAGTATTACCACCGATAGCC
>JBIKKC010000169.1:0-5148 GCA_044360615.1 Bacteroidia bacterium
AGCACCTCATGCAACACTTCACGTTTCTTGTCTATCTCAATTTTCCTTAATCCAACTAAAGCGTCGTAACGGTCTAATAGATGTTGCGCCTTTTCTACTTGTTCTTGTAACTCTTCAAACTTCTTCTCAAAGGTTAATTGTTTCATCACATTAGAATTGGGATCAAACAAAACAAAGGCAATTTCTTTCTTACCTCTATTAGGAATTTTAACCACCTCAAAAACTTCATCTACCATTTCCATAATACTGTCTTTGGTGCCGTCTGTGTAATGTACCTCTACGGCAATTGGCATTTTAAATGCTTGCACTGTTTCAGACATAGCATGTATTTGTTCAATAGCTATTTCCGTAGCTTTTGAACCATTATTGTAACTTAAATCTTCATAATGAACCCTAAAATGAGGCTCTCCTCCTCTGTAAATCCACTCATCAAAAAACCAATCTAAATTCAAGCCTAATACATCTTTAATAGATTGTTGCATATCGTTGGTTTCTACATTTCCATAGGCATGGCCTTTCAAATAATGTGTTAAAACTCGCTTCCATTGGGCATCTCCCAACACATAATTAAGCATACTAATTACCGCAGCTCCTTTTGGATAAACGCGGGCAGTACCCCCAGCAGAGTGCCTAACTGGATAGTTATCCTTTTTACCAGCCTCTACCGCAGCATTTTGATGTGCTCTTCTTTGCCAATCCCATTCTTCTATTCCTTCGTTTATTTTAGAAAATTGTTTAGGGTAAAAAGTGGCAAAGCTTTCTTGAAGCCAAGTATCACGTCCATCTCTGGCCGTAATGTAATCTCCAAACCATTGATGCGTTAATTCATGGCAATTCACGCCTACATAATTTCTATCTAAAAATCCGCGCTCATCTACATTAAAGAAATCTCCAAAAATTGTAGCGGTAGTGTTTTCCATTGCTCCATATAAAAAGTCTTGAACCATCACCTGGCTATAACTTTCCCAAGGATAGGCAACTCCTGTTTCTTGCTCTAGAAAATCAACCATTTGAGGAGTAAACCGATAAGTTGGTTCAGCCCGCTCCTCAAACTCTGGATAATACCAATATTGAAGTGGAACACCACTAGTGCTTTTGGCTGTTTTAACTGCATACTTTCCAATGGCCAACATTAACAAATAACCAGCATGGGGTTTGCTCATGGCATAATGCCAAGTAAGCTTTCCATTCGCAGCTTTCTTCTTACTAAGAAGCTTTCCATTAGATAAAACCTGATAATTGGCGTCAAATGTTGTTATTGTTTCCGTTGTAAATTTATCATTTTGATCGTCGTACATGGGGATCCAACAACGGTTATCTATTCCTTGGCCCTGCGTCCATATTTGGCGCCTTACTCTAAACGGATCTTTTATTTGGTTCTCTGGTTGATCCCAGCCAATAAAGTAAATTCCTTTGCGAGGGTTGGCTGTATATTCAAAACTTATTTCACCCCTTTGATCCCAGGTAAACGGTTTAGCCGGTATTACCCAAACACCTGTTGGTACAATATTAAATGCGAGTGAGAGATTATTCAATGTTGCCTTTTGGATATTTATTCCTGGCCCATCAAAAAATACAGAATCTACTCGTTGCTGTTTTACAACAAAAGAATGTATAACTTTTCCAATAACTAGTTTTTTATCTGCTTCAAAACTAAGCTCCACACGCATATGCGAGATATCTAAAGCGTGTTCTCTGTAAGTTGTCTTATCTTTATAATAAGGTTGAAAAGGGGATTGCGCTTGTAGCGTAAAGTGAATTAATATTCCAAAGAGAAGTAAGCATTTCTTCATGTCTAAACTATTTTAGACGAAGATATAAAACTTAGGCAGTAATGGTAACTTTTGATAAAATCATCTTAAACCAAACGGTAAACTGCTCTGGTGACCTTTCAATTTCTTTTAGCAACTGATTGGGTTCGACCCACCTTAAATCCGAAACTTCTTCAGGATTTGGAACTATCTCACCTTCAAAATTACCTTTAAAAATATGATCCAACTCATGCTCAGTTAATCCATTGTCAAATGGGGCTTTGTATATAAACGACTGAACTAATTTTAAATCACAATCAAAACCCAATTCTTCCATTAATCTTCGGTGGGCTGCCTCTTCCGTATTTTCTCCAGCTCGCGGATGCGAACAACAAGCATTGGTCCATAAACCAGCAGAATGGTATTTACTATGTGCTCTTTGTTGAAGTAACAATTCCCCTTTACCATTATATATCAATACTGAAAAAGCCCTATGCAACAATGCCTTTTCATGAGCTTCCATTTTCTCCATGGTGCCCAATTCATTGTCATTTTCATCAACTAGAATTACAAATTCTTGACTCATTTTAAAAGTTGCCTTTCTGCCTCGGTTAAATTACAAGAGCTTATAAGATAACTTTTAATCAATACTTTCAATTCTGAATCTTTAAGATCAGAAACACCGTGTAAAAGCAATTGTTTATCTGTTTCAATATCTGATTTGTAGCCCAAAAAGGAAGGAGAGTTTTGCTGAATACTCAATCGTAAATATCTAAGTTCTAAATCTGATGGACTAGCCAATACCGCCTTTTCCAAGAGTGTTTTACCATTTGTAAATAGGGCATATTTGGTATTGGGCATAAAGGCGAATTTAGCCAATAGCATTTTTACCGCCCCTTTATATCCTTGAAAAATTGATTCATCACCTTCCAATTTTCCAAGTTCAGCATCGAGAGCATTGGCTATTTTTTCATCGTAGATGGCCAAATGGTATTTATCTCTTATTTGAGAAATATCTGAAGACATTGGTTGAAATAGGATCATAAAAAACAAAAAAAACATAACCGCTATTTTCTAGAGTAAGTTGAAGCTATGTCTAATGTAAGAACCAAAGAAAAGCACAACCTTCTGATTGTCGCTAATTCTTACGCGCTCCTGCATAATTTGGGAGGCTGGCAATTCTATAATTTTGCTCAGTAATCTAGAATAATAAATATAAGCAACATATACCCCAAACCTAGCGTCTTTTGGAAGCTTTTTAATCCCCGTAAATCCTAATTCGAAGTCTTTAAGAATATCTACTTCTATTTCTTGCTTAGTTGCCTCATCAAAATCTCTTTCCAATAATTGCGGAAAATACATACGCCCTAAACCGTCTTTGTCTGCTTTAAAATCTCTTAAGAAATTTATTTTCTGAAAAGCAGAACCCAATTTCATGGCATAGGGCTTAAGCTCTTCGTATTTCTCGTTATTACCTTCGGTAAATATGCGAAGACACATTAAACCTACAACTTCGGCAGAACCAAGTATATATTCTTCATAACCTTTTTGATCGTAATCATGATTATAGAGATCCATTTCCATACTTTTTAAAAAAGTGTCGATGGAAGAGTGGTCTACCTGGTAAGCATTTACAACCTGTTGGAAGCTATTTAAAATTGGATTAGTACTTATACCGCGCTCAATAGCCTTGTAGGTTTCCTCTTTTAACTCTGCAAGCATTTGGCGCTTAGGAAAACCATGAAATGAATCTACAATCTCATCTGCTAACCTAACAAAGCCATAAATGGCGTAAATTGGATTTCTAAACCTGGTGGCTAAGAACCTTATTCCCATAGAAAAAGAGGTGCTGTAATTCTGTGTTACAAGCTTGCTGCTTTTAATGGAAATATTATCAAAAAGGTCCTTCATAGGTTATTCACTATTTTGGGTAAAAGTAAAATTAAAATGCAAAACTGTAGGTAATTGTTTTAATTTAGTGCAAATTATTTAGGATTTAACCTTTAAATCTTTCATTATTTGAATAGCTGCAACCTTGCCACTGATAATACTTGGCGGCACACCTGGACCAGGAACTGTTAACTGGCCTGCGAAATATAGGTTATCCAACTTTTTACTTTTTAACCTTGGTTTAAGGATTGCAGTTTGATCCAATGTATTTGCCAAACCATAGGCATTCCCTTTAAAAGCATAATAATCCGATTTAAAATCACTTACCGAAAAGGTTTTTAGATATTGAATATTACCCGAAATATGCTCTCCCGTTTGGCTTTCTATTCTTTTTAGAACCATATTTAAATAAGATTCGCGTATAGCTTCTGTATCACCTTCCAAGCCTGGCGCAATAGGTATTAATAGAAATATGTTTTCCATTCCATCTGGGGCCACACTGGCATCTGTAACAGATGGCGCAGAAACATAAAACAAAGGCTTCTCTGGCCACTTTGGGGTGGTATAAATCTCTTTAGAATGGAGGTTAAAGTCGGTATCAAAATATAGATTATGGTGCAATAAGCCTTTTAAACGCTTGTTTACGCCAATATAATAAAGCAAGCAAGAAGGAGCCATTTTTCTTTTTTCCCAATAGTTTTCAGAATACATTCGGTAAGACGGTTCAAGCACCTTCTGTTCTAAATGGTGGTAGTCTCCCGCTGCTACCACAATATCTGCTTCATAATAATTATTATGTGTTTTAACGCCACTAATTTTTCTTTGGTTGTAGGTAAAACCTATCACATCTTGGTGTAATACTGTTTTCACGCCTTGGGATTGGGCAACTTTCATAAAGGCTTCTATAAACTTATACATTCCTCCCATTGGGTACCAGGTACCCAATTGCATGTCTGCATAATTCATTAAGCTATATAAGGCTGGCGTATTTTGAGGTAATGCACCCAAGAAAAGCACAGGAAATTCTAAAAGCTCTTGTAAAAAAACATGTTTAACTGTTTTCTTCACATGGGATCGCATGCTTGTTAGCACATCCATTTTTAACAAGCCTTGCAGCAAGCGTGTGTCGGCAAATTCTAACAGACTAAGACTCGGTTTATAAACTAAATCATTTATTCCTACTTCATACTTATAAGCCGCCTCTTTTAAAAATTTCTGCAGTTTAGGGGCGCTGCCTGGTTCTAGCTTTTCAAACAAGGCTTCCAGGTCTTGCATGTTAGAAGGTATGTCTACTGCCTCGGCATTTTTATTAATAATTCTATAGCTTGGTTCAAGACGTTTAAGCTCATAAAAATCAGATGTTGTAAACCCAAAATCATTGTAAAACTTTTCAAAAACATCTGGCATCCAATACCAACTTGGGCCCATATCAAAGGTGAAACCTTCGGCAGAAAATTGTCTTGCCCTTCCTCCGGGTGTTTCATTTTTCTCTAAAAGGGTTACTTCA
>JBIKKC010000170.1:0-5142 GCA_044360615.1 Bacteroidia bacterium
GCACATTTGATGTGCATAGTTATAGTTTTTTTTATAAATAGAAATCTATAGGTTTCTACTCAAATATGAACCTATGAATATCTCTAAACTTTTAGTTGCAAACCGGGGTGAAATTGCCATACGGGTTTTTAGGGCCGCTGTGGAACTTAAAATAAAAACAGTAGCTATATATACTTACGAGGACCGTTATTCTTTGCACAGATATAAGGCAGATGAAAGCTATCAAATTGGCAAAGAATCTGAACCCTTAAAACCCTATCTCGACATTGAAGAGATTATTCATGTAGCCAAAAGTATTAAGGCTGATGCCATTCATCCTGGCTATGGTTTTTTAAGCGAGAATGCTGGCTTTGCAAAACGATGCAAAGAAGAAGGCATTATTTTTATTGGGCCAGATAGCGAGGTAATGAAACAATTGGGCGATAAAGTTTTGGCCAAAAAAGTGGCTATAGCGGCCCAAGTTCCCATTATAGAAGACAGTAAAATTGAGCTCGACTCTTATGAGAAAGTTAGCTCAGAAGCCAAGCGAATTGGCTTTCCTATTATGTTAAAAGCTGCTGCTGGCGGTGGTGGCCGAGGAATGCGGGTAGTGAGGCAGGAAAGTGATTTAGAAAAAAACTTTAATGAAGCTAAGAATGAAGCTAGGGTTGCCTTTGGAGATGATACGATATTTATAGAAAAATTTATTGATCAACCCAGACATATTGAAGTACAAATAATGGGTGATAGACATGGTAACCTTGTTCATTTGCACGAGCGGGATTGCAGTGTTCAGCGTAGGTTTCAAAAAGTGGTTGAAATGGCTCCGGCACCCAATATTAAAGAAACTACAAGAGCAGCCTTACACAACTATGCCTTAGAAATTTGCAAGAAAGTAGGTTATAATAATGTTGGTACCGTAGAATTTTTAGTAGATAAGGAAGAAAATATTTTCTTTATAGAAGTAAACCCGCGCATACAAGTAGAGCATACTGTAACAGAAGAAGTAAGTGGTATAGACATTGTTAAATGTCAGATTCGCATCGCAGAAGGTTTCCCATTGAACTCTCCAGAAATAGGAATTAGCAGCCAAGAATCAATAAAAATTGAAGGCTTTGCGGTTCAGGTTCGCATTACTACAGAAGACCCATCTAATGGATTTAAGCCAGACCATGGAACTATTATTGCCTATCGTAATGCTGGCGGACCAGGGACACGTTTAGATGAAGGTAGCGCTTATCCTAATGCGAAAATCTCGCCTTTTTTTGACTCCCTATTGGTAAAAATTACAGCTAGCGGTAAAACCTTGTATGAAGCCTCTGAACGCTTACAAAGAGTTTTAAAAGAATTTAGAATAAGAGGCGTAAAAACAAATATTGCCTTTTTAGAAAATGTGCTAGAACATCCAGAATTTTTGGCTGGCAATTGCACTGTAAACTTTATCGATTCTCATCCAGAATTATTTAAGCTAACCAAGCGCTTAGACCGCGGAACAAAGGCGTTAATCTATCTTGCCGACATTACCGTTAATGGGAATCCAGATGTAAAAAAAGTAGATCCAAGTAAGGTTTTAAAGCAAGCCCAAGTTCCAGAATATGATAAATATGCAGCTTATCCTTTGGGTAGTAAAGATAAGTTAAGTGCCATGGGCCGACCAGCATTTATCGATTGGCTCAAACAAGATACAGCTATTCATTATACAGATTGCACCATGCGAGATGCCCATCAAAGTTTGTTGGCCACGCGGGTGAGAACCACAGATTTACTAAAGGTTGCCGAAGCTTATGGCAAACTTGCTCCAGAAGTTTTTTCACTAGAAATGTGGGGAGGAGCCACTTTTGATGTGGCTTTAAGGTTCTTAAATGAAAACCCATGGAACCGTTTAAGATTGTTAAGAGAAGCTATTCCAAATGTACTTTTTCAAATGCTCATTAGAGGAGCAAATGCAGTTGGTTATAAGGCCTACCCAGATAATTTAATAGAAAAGTTTATTGAAGAAAGCGCAAAAAATGGAATGGATATTTTTCGAATTTTTGATTCCTTAAATTGGATTGAAGGAATGCGCGGTAGCATAAAGGCAGTAAACGAACGCACAGAAGGCATTGCAGAAGCTTGCATTTGTTATACTGGCGATTTTCTAGACCCTCAGCGTAACCATAAATTTAACTTGGAATATTATCTCTCTTTAGCCAGACAATTAGAGGATGCAGGCGCGCATATTTTAGGCATAAAAGATATGGCAGGTTTATTAAAACCGTTTCAAGCTCAAGTGTTAATTAGTGAATTAAAAAAGACCGTTGCTATCCCTATCCATTTGCATACCCACGATACCAGCAGTATTCAACCAGCTACCTACCTTAAAGCCATAGAAGCAGGTGTAGATGTAATTGATGTAGCATTGGCTTCTATGAGTGGCCTTACCTCACAACCTAATTTTAACTCTATTGTAGCCATGATGCAAGGGCATGAAAGAGAACAGCCCATGAATTTAGGTACCTTAAACCAACTCTCTAATTATTGGGAAACAGTAAGGGAATATTACTATCCTTTTGAACATGAATTAAAGGCTGGTACTGCCGAAGTTTACGACCATGAAATACCTGGTGGACAGTATTCTAATTTGCGTCCACAAGCAAGAAGCCTGGGCCTAGAAGAACAATTTGAAACCATAAAAGAAAATTATGTGGTTGTAAATAAATTGTTTGGCGATATTGTTAAAGTTACCCCTTCGTCAAAAGTTGTGGGAGATATGGCTCTATTTATGACAGCCAATGGCTATACCGCAGCAGATATTATGGAAAAAGGAGATAGCATCTCTTTTCCAGATAGCGTAATAGAATTATTTAGAGGTGAATTAGGGCAGAACCCTGGAGGGTTTCCTGAGGCCATAAGTAAACTAATACTTAAGGATAAGGAAGCTTATGCAGGCCGACCAAATGAACATTTATTGCCAATAGATTTTGATGCAGAAATGGTTCAATTTCAAGAAAAGTTTGGACAAGAATATAAGTTCACGGATTTACTTTCTTATTTATTTTACCCTAAAGTATTTGAAGAATATGCTAAGCATAGGGAGCAGTATGGGCCATTGTGGCACCTTCCTACCCCTGCATTTTTCTATGGCTTAAAGCCCAATGAAGAAATCTTAATTGAACTGGCTCCTGGCAAAAATATTCTGGTAAGAATGCTAAATGTAATTGATGAAGGAGATGGTAAAAAGTCTGCCTTCTTTAGATTAAACGGACAAACTAGAAGTATAGAAATTAAAGATAGGCATTTCATAAATACGAAGCCAACCAATAGAAAAGTTGTCAAGCCAAATGAAATTGGTTCTCCACTACAAGGAAAATTATCAAAAATTTTAGTAAAGGTTGGCGAACAGTTGAACAAAAATACACCCTTATTTACCATAGAAGCTATGAAAATGGAAAGTACAGTTGTAGCGCCACAAGCAGGTGTAGTAGAGGATATTTTGCTTAAAGAAGGAGTGCTGATAGAACAAGACGATGTAATAATCACTATTAAGTTTGAATAATCATGAAGCAAGTCATTGTATTACTATTGCTTTTGTATAGCAGCCTACTCTTTGCCCAAAGCAAACAAGAAAAAGAAATTAGAGCTATTTTAACCCTACAGCAAGACGCGTGGAACAAGGCTGATTTGCCAGGCTTCATGGCTCATTATTGGCAAAACGATTCGCTACAATTTGTTAGTAAAAAAGGCATTAAGAAAGGCTGGAAGGCGGTGTATGATGGATATCAGAAAAACTACGCTGCTAAAAACGAAATGGGTGTATTAACCTTTCATATATTTTCTGTTGAAGCTTGTTCTAAAAAAGACGCCATTGTGGTTGGAAGTTGGAAAGTTCAAAACACAAATGGCAACAGTGAAGGGTATTTTACGCTTTGGTTCAAGAAAATTAAAAATAAATGGGTAATTGTACTCGACCATACTAGCTAATTCTGTAATGACTATTTTTAAAAAGTATTTTCCATTCTTACTAGGTATTACCTTTATACTCATCAAGGTTCAAGATTTATCTCTTCCCTATTTTTGGGATGAAGCATGGTCTTACCTTCCTGCGCTTAAGGAAATGTCGGCAACTGGCCCATCTTTGCTGCCTGGCGCCATAGATACTCAATTATATAGAGGACATCCTTTGTTGTTCTATTTTTTAGCAAGTACATGGATGAATATTGTTCCTGACGCACTTTTTTGGATTAAAATATTTCCGTTAATCATTAGCATAGCCTTACTATACGCCATCTATTCATTGGCAAAAGAACATTTTAATTTAGGCACGGCCCATCTAAGCATTTGGCTTTTAAGCTTACAATCTGTTTTCATAGCTCAGGCTAGTTTTCTTTTACCAGAAATGTTACTTAGTTTTTTTACAGTGCAAGCCATACGTGCATTTTTAAATCATTCTAAATGGCAAACCATTCTTTGGGTAAGTCTTGCCTTATACACAAAAGAAAGTGCGCTAGTATTAGGGTTGAGCCTAATTTGTTGGCAGCTTGCAAATGCGTTTTACAAAGCTAACAAGAAAATTAATCTTCAAGTATTTCTCCATTCGGCGTATTTGCTCCTACCCTTTTTATTCATTTCCTTGTTCTTTATCCTTCAAAAAATTTGGGTGGGCTGGGTGTTCTTTCCAGAGCATTTAGGCTACATAAGTTTAGAAGCCTTTGCAGACAAGGCAGAAGGTTACCTTAGCTATTTATTTCTCTTCCGAGGCAGAAATCTACTAAGTGTTGCGGCTATTGCGGCCCTCCTATTTTTAGTATTTCAAAAAAATAGTCAACTATCAAATCATTCAACTAAAATTTTAGGAATTGTTTTTTTCATATTTAGCTATCTCGCCTTTTCCTCTCTTAATTTTTATTCGCCGCGTTACTTACTTTCTGTGTTTCCCCTTATTTTACTTATATTTAGCTTTCTTATTCAAACAGCATTTTCTTCTAAATTTCTTTTACATGCATTGGTATTAGCTGTGGTTAGCATCAATTTAATTTACTTCAGTTTTTTTAGGCTCGAACCAAATGATCATACGCTAGGTTATAGACCCATGATTAAAGTACACCAAGAAATGTGTGCCTTACTTGAGAAGGAAATAAATTTAGAAACTCAAATTGCCACGCATTTCTTAATGAAAGCCAACTT
>JBIKKC010000038.1:0-13827 GCA_044360615.1 Bacteroidia bacterium
TTGCTAAAAATGCCTTGCACATCATAGGTTTCAAAAATGGCTTTCCAAACCTCCTCTGGTCTGCCATATTTAACCAATAGGTCTGAACCAAAGCTATTCAACTTATCCTTTAAATCTAGCAAAGCAGTATGAATAAACACAACCCGTTTATCTGCTTTATCTTCAAGCTTATCTAAAATATCGGTATCAAAAATAAAAAGAGGCAACACCGCCAAGCCAGATTCAAGCGCATAAAACAAAGCCGCATTATCCTCCAAACGCAGGTCGCGCCTAAACCACATTACTACTACAGAATTATTCATAGAGAGCAAACATAATTGTTTGGGGGAATGTTTTTTAATTATGAAGTATGAAGTATGAGGTATGGAATCTATTACATTCATAGTTTCGTCTTCCTACCCAAAACTCACACCCAAGCTCAAACTGTCTTCCCCCCTAGCCCCCCTTCCAGGGGGGAGCTAACATGTAACATCTTCCTCATACTTCATACTTCATACTTCATACTTCATACTTCATACTTCATACCTACCCAAACATGAAATGGAATAAGTTCAACCCTATTTCCATTTTCCTCAAACATATCAACTTGGTTATAGGTAATGATATAGCCCTGCTTTAACCCAAAAAATGTCATTGCCTCCTGCAATCCTTGCATTTCTCTTGCTAAATTATTTTCATCTATACGCCAACAAACCTGAAGAAGCATTTTCACTTTTTTCTTTTCAAAAACTACAAAATCACATTCACGTTTATCCGAAAAATAAAAAATTTCTGTCCATTTCCTTCTAACTTCCATAAACACGAGGTTTTCTAAAAGCCTTCCCTCATCTGCCGTTGCCGATAATGAATTAACCTCAATAAAACCATTGTCTATGCAATACACCTTTCTAGGATTGGCCAGCTGAGCTTTAGCAGAATGACTATACTTTGGCAAAAAGAAAAACAAATAGGCGTCAGACAAATAACTTAAATATTCGCTGATGGTGCTCGAAGAAGGAATATCAAATATTTTTCGCAAACTATTGCCAGTAATACGCTTCCCAACATTAGAGACCAACCATACTGCTATTTGTTGCAATGTTAAATGCTGCTTTAGGTTGTATCTAACTGCAATATCGCGTATCAAAATATCATTAAAGGCTTGAACCAAAACCTCTGCCAATTCAGTCTTAAGGTATTCCGGAAACCCACCAGATTTTAAATAGTATCTCGTATTCTCTTCCGATGGTTTCTCATTAATAAATTCTAAATACTCAAGATAAGAAAATGGAAACAATTCCATAGAAATATGCCTCCCCGTTAATTTTGTACCCAATTCCCTGCTTAACATGGAAGCATTAGAACCTGTTATATATATCGAATAACCTTCATCCAATCTAAAACGCACAAAACTCTCCCATTGGGGCACATTCTGTATCTCATCAAAAAAATAGGCATTTACAGCCTTTAGTTCTGCTAATTGTTGCAATCGATTAAAATCTTCTAAGTTAAAACCTGCTAATCTCGGATCTTCAAAGTTGATATAAATAGCGGTTTGCTTGCAATCATAATGAATTTGCTGTAGCAGGGTGCTCTTGCCGCAACGCCTAATACCTGTGACTATAAGCGCATGAGAATTTAGTAAAGGCAATTCTTCCATACCCTTACCAAGAATTCTTATCTGACCTAAATCTTTGGCTAGCAAACGTCTTCGCTGAGATTCTATTACTTGCTCTATGGTTTGAGAAGCTATCATTTGTAAAAGTTATCGCCAACAAAGATAAAAAGTGTTTGCCAGAAAAGAAAGCTATATAGAAAAAAGGACAGATGACAGGTGACGGAGGACCGATGGAAAGTACATATTTGTATTTTCTCCTCATCCGTCATCCGTCTTCGGTCACCCGTCTTTTCTCCTCCCGCCTTCGCTAAAGTAGAATGCCAAAGCCCTATCGCAGGTAACTAACTTCATATTGCAAGCATACCTCCTCACTTATACTTCAGACCTCATACTTCATTCATATATCTTCCCCCCTAGCCCCCCTTCCGCCAAAGGGCGGACACAGTCCAGGGGGGAGCTAACATGTAACATCTTCCTCATACCTCATACTTCATACTTCATACTTCATACTTCATACTTCATACTTCATACTTCATACTTCATACTTCATACTTCATACCTCATACTTCATACTTCATAGTTCATAGTTTTTAGTTTGCCTTAGCTACCGCCAAAAACAACTCTCCCCAATAATCAAAATTATAGTCTTTGCCCAAACGCACAATTACTATTTGCTGGGCAGGATTAACATAAATATACTGCCCTAAAATGCCTTCAGCCATAAAATCTCCCACCTCTGGATTTTGCCACCATTGATAGGAGTATTGGTAAGAATTCTTAGGATCTGAATGTGCTGACATAGCCACCCAATCTTTGGGCACTAATTGCTTTCCCTGCCAATTACCTTGGTTTAAATATAGGCGACCAAACTTGGCAAAATCTCGCATCTTAGCATTTAAACAACAAAAGGCTTTTACACTTTTGTTGCGTTTGCTATCTATGCTCCAACTGGCTGGGTATTCCATACCTAAGGGTAACCATATTTTTTCTTCTAAGTACTTTTCTAATGAGGTTCCGGTAGCCCGCTCAATTATGAAACCTAATATTTGCGTGTTTAAACTAATGTATTCAAACTGCTCGTCTGGCTTTCCAGAAACTTTTAGATGCTTGATATACTTCTTTAAATTAGTACCATAATAATATTTGGCTACATCTCCAAAAGGATTGATATAGCTTTCATTAAAACGAATTCCTGAGCGCATATTTAACACATGTTCTATGGTTATGGAACCAAACTTTTCGCGAGGTAACTCAGGAAAATAATTGCAAATTGGCTCTTGCACACTTTTCACTTTTCCCTCGGCAATAGCAATACCCATGAGGGCAGAAACAAATGATTTGGCCACCGAGAAAGAAGGAACATCTGTTGAATCGGTATACCCCTCAAAATATTTTTCATATAAAATGGTATCTCTACGTATCAGCATAAAACCTACCGTTTCGGTTGCTTTTAAAAAGGATTCAAAATCAATATCCTTTCCTTTATAGGCAATGCTTTTAGGTAACTTAACAGGATTGTTATTACTCACATTAAAGTTAAACTTCTCACTTGGCGCTTGAATGGGTAATGAAGGGAACTTCTTATTGTCTTTTAAATCTGCAAAATTCCAATAAAAAAACCGCCCTACATGGCAGGCTGTAAATAGGTTCATACAAAGCAGTAGTAATAGAAGTTTAAGTTTCATAGCAACGAATATACCTAATATGTTAAAAATAAATAATACCTATTAACATTTCATCCCTACGGGATTTATCTATAAACATATGACCCCGACGGGGTCTCATACCTCATAGTTCATAGTTCCTACTTCCCGCCTGCGCTAAAGCTTCGTCGGGCAAGCATAGTTCATAGTTCCTACTTCATAGTTAATTTTTCTCCCTATCTTTGCCCTCAATCCTTAAAGGTATGGAATTAATAAACATGGTTGCCAAAACCCAATTTGGCTTAGAAGAATTGTTGGCAGAAGAACTGAAACAATTAGGTGCAGAAAACATTGAAACCCACAACAGAGCCGTAAGTTTTAGCGGCAATCTAGCCCTTATGTATAGGGCAAATTTATCGTTAAGAACTGCGCTAAAAGTGTTGGTTCCTATTCATAAATTTAATGCCATTAATGAGGCTGGCTTGTATAAAGGCATTCAAGAAATTGAGTGGGATAAATACCTTTCTAAAGAGGGAACTTTATCTATAAGTACCAGCTTGCGCAGCGATTTCTTTAACCATTCGCACTATATTTCTCTTAAATGTAAAGATGGTATTGTAGATCAGTTTAGAGATAAATTTGGTGTTAGACCCAGTGTAGAATTAGATAATCCAGATCTTAACATTGATATACATGTAGCCAATGATGAGGTAAGTGTAGCGCTAAATAGTTCTGGCGCTAGTTTGCACCGCAGAGGTTATAGAACCGATAGTACCCTCGCTCCTATTAATGAAGTGTTGGCCGCTGGTATGATTATGCTCACAGGTTGGAATGGAGAAGGAAATTATTACGACCCCATGTGTGGGAGTGGTACTTTATTAATTGAAGCCGCAATGATTGCCCGCAACATGCCACCCAATTTAAACCGCCAAAAATTTGGATTTGAAAGTTGGAAAAGTTTTGACCATGGTATTTTCGAAAGCGTAAAAGCTGCTGCTATTGCAGACATGCGCCCATCTAAAGCAAAAATTATAGGAAGTGATAAAACCTTTAAAGCCATAGAAATCACAAGAGAAAACGCAATGCGCGCTATGGTTGATGAAGATATTTTTGTAAGCAACAAACGCTTTGAAGAGGTAAAAGCCCCAGAAGGTGGAGGCATCATGATTATCAATCCTCCGTATGGAGAACGATTGCCTTTAGAAGAAATAGGGGCATTTTATAAAATGATGGGTGATATCATGAAAAAAGAATTTGAGGGCTTCGATGTTTGGATTATCTCCTCTAATATTCCCGCCCTCAAAAAAGTTGGTCTTGCACCTTCTAAAAGAATTCCATTATTCAATGGTGCCCTAGAATGTAGGTTCAATAAATTTGAAATCTATAAAGGTACAAGGGATAAGCGAAAATTAGAAGCTTAGCTATTCTCAAACACAAACTGATTTTGCTTATCTAGCTTAACAGCTATCTTAGAATCTTTATGGATATTTCCCATCAAAATTTCTTTAGATAACTCATTCAAAATTTTTCTTTGTAATACGCGCTTTAATGGGCGTGCGCCAAATTGTGGGTCATAACCCAATTGTGATAACCAATCTAAAGCTTCTTCGCTCATCTCAATGGAAACTCCTTGTTCATTTAACTTAGCGGATATATCAACAAACTGAAGTTCCACTATCTTACGCACATTCTCTCTAGTGAGTGGTGTAAACATAATGATATCATCTATTCGGTTCAAGAACTCTGGACGAATACTACGCTTTAACAAATCCATCACATTAATCTTAGCTTCGGCCATCAATTCATCCTTGTTGGCATCATTGTATTTTTCAAACTTCTCTTGAATTAAATGCGAACCAATATTGCTGGTCATGATGATGATGGTATTCTTAAAATTAGCCGTTCTGCCTTTATTATCTGTTAACCTGCCATCATCCAATACCTGTAATAAAATATTAAATACATCTGGATGCGCCTTCTCAATTTCATCTAACAACACCACAGAATAAGGCCTTCTTCTAATGGCTTCTGTAAGTTGGCCACTTTCTTCGTAACCCACATAACCTGGAGGCGCACCAATTAATCTGCTTACCGTATGCTTTTCTTGGTACTCACTCATATCTATGCGTACCATAGAATCTTCTTGATTAAATAAGTAAGAAGCCAGGGCTTTTGCTAACTCTGTTTTACCTACACCGGTAGTACCCAAGAAAATAAAGGAACCTATTGGTTTTTTAGGATCAGACAAACCTGCTCTGCTTCTGCGTATGGCATCTGATATAGCGGCTATGGCTTCTTCCTGACCCACCACTCTTTTATGTAATTCTTCTTCTAAGTGCAATAATTTTTCTCTTTCACTTTGCAACATGCGTGTAACTGGTATGCCTGTCCATCTGCTAACCACATCTGCAATATCTTCGCTATCTACTTCTTCCTTAACCATGGCTTTGGTAGTTTGCTGTTCTTGTAATTTTGTTTTTAGCTCAATTACTTTTGCCTCTGCATCCTTAATTCTGCCATAGCGTATCTCTGCTACTTTACCAAAGTCGCCAGCGCGCTCTGCTTGTTCTGCTTCTACCTTTAAGTTCTCAATTTCTTGTTTGGCTTGTTGTATGCCATCCACCAATATTTTTTCGCTTTGCCATATTGCTTTCACCGCATTTGTTTCCTCCTGAAGATTGGCAATTTCTTTACTTAAATCAGCAACTTTAGTTTCATCGCCTTCGCGTTTAATGGCTTCGCGCTCAATTTCCAATTGCATAATTCTTCTGTTCAATTGATCTATTTCTTCTGGAACAGAATCAATTTCTAAGCGTAACTTAGAAGCAGCTTCATCCATTAAATCAATGGCTTTATCTGGCAAAAAACGATCAGAAATATAGCGCTGAGATAATTCTACGGCAGCTATAATTGCCTCATCCTTGATGCGTACTTTATGGTGCACTTCATAGCGTTCTTTTAAGCCCCTTAAGATACTTATTGCAGCTTCTGTATCTGGTTCTTCTACATAAACTTTTTGGAACCTTCTTTCTAAGGCTTTATCTTTTTCTATATAGCGTTGGTACTCGGCTAAGGTAGTTGCACCAATAGAGCGTAACTCTCCGCGTGCTAAAGCAGGCTTAAGGATGTTTGCTGCATCCATAGCTCCTTCGCCGCCGCCACCCGCGCCAACCAAAGTATGAATCTCATCAATAAACAAAATGATTTCGCCATCGCTACCTGTTACTTCTTTAACTACGGCCTTTAAGCGTTCTTCAAATTCACCTTTGTATTTTGCACCAGCTATTAAGGAGCCCATATCCAAAGAAAAAACTTGCTTACTTTTTAGATTTTCCGGCACATCACCACTTACAATTCTATGCGCTAAACCTTCTGCAATAGCCGTTTTACCCACACCTGGTTCACCAATCAAAACGGGATTATTCTTAGTACGTCTAGATAAGATTTGCAACACCCTGCGAATTTCTTCATCGCGGCCAATTACAGGATCTAGCTTACCTTTTTGAGCCAATTCATTTAAATTTTTGGCATATTTAGATAAGGCATTGTATTGTGCATCTCCACTTTGAGAAGTTACCTTAGCATCTCCTCGCAAAGCTGTTATGGCTAACCTTAAATCCTTCTCATTAATGCCTGCATCTTTTAACAAGTTTGCAATACTGTCTGAACCTACTAAGAGTCCGAGTAAAATATGCTCTACCGCCACAAACTCATCGCCAAAACTTTTAAGTTGCGCTTGCGCTTTTATAAGCGCCTGGTTGGCTGCTTGCGATAAAAAGGAGCCATGGTCTACCCCACTTACTTTAGGATAAGAATTTACAACCGCATCTACTGCCTGACCAATGCGCGTGATATTGGCATTGAGTTTTTTTAATAAGAAAGAAACCGTTTGCTCATCTGTGCTTAAAATAGCTTTAAGTATATGTCCGCTCTCTATGGCTTGTTGCCCATTGGATGCAGCAATTACCTGTGCTTGCTGCACTACCTCTTGGGCTTTAATTGTAAAATTATTTAGGTTCATGTGTTTGCTTTTTCTTTAATTGGACAATTACAATTCCACAAGCAAAATTCAGCAATAATGGCTTGGTTCAAACCGCTTTAAATGCAAAAATGGCCTGAATTTAGCCGATAAACCAATAATCGCATATAACTTTATGCCAATTTATCTGCATTAAGCCAACTCAATATAAAAACTTGACTAGATAAAAAAACACAAAATAAAAACAAGTGAATCAGATAAATTCGCGGCATGATAGGAACAAATTATTTGGCCAACAGAGTAGATTGGATAAACGAACCCCAAACTATTGCTATGGCTAAAAAGGCGAGAGAGCTAATGACACAAGGCATAGATGTAATTAGTTTGAGTTTGGGCGAACCAGATTTTGAAACACCTCAACATATTAAAGATGCTGCCATTGCAGCCATTCAACAAAACTTTTCTTATTATACACCAGTAGCTGGTATTCCTGAATTAAGAAATGCAATAGCACATAAACTTAAAACGGAGAATGGTTTAGCGTATGAAGCCGATCAAATAGTTGTTTCTACGGGAGCTAAGCATGCTTTAATGAATACCATTATGGCAATTATTAATGCAGGAGATGAAGTTATTATTCCCACGCCATATTGGGTTAGTTATTCGGAAATGGTAAGGTTAGTAGAAGGTATTCCTGTATTTATTGCTGCCCCACTCTCTCAAAACTACAAGATAACACCTGCTCAGTTAGCTGCAGCCATTACACCGAAAACCAAGGCTTTTATGTTTTCTTCGCCTTGCAACCCTACAGGCTCTGCATATAATAAAGAAGAGCTTGAGGGATTAGTAGAAGTATTTGCCAAACATCCAGAAATCATTATCATTTCAGATGAGATTTACGAGTATATTAATTACGAAAATAAGCATATAAGCATTGGTACCTTTGAGGCTGTAAAAGATAGAGTGGTTACCATTAATGGACTGTCTAAAGGATTTGCTATGACCGGTTGGCGCTTAGGTTACTTAGCAGCACCCAAAGCCATTGCAGCTGCCTGCGACAAAATACAAGCACAGTTTACTTCTGCTACCAGCAGTATTACGCAAAAAGCGGCAGTGGCTGCCTTAAATGGTTCAAGAGAACCAAGCTTAAAAATGGTTGAGGCATTTAAACGTAGACGAGCTTTGGTTCAAACCGCATTAGAAAAAATACCAGGTTTAAAATGCAATTCACCAGAAGGAGCCTTTTATTTCTTTCCAGATATAAGTTACTTTTTAGGCAAAAGCTTTGAAGGAAAAGTTATAGCAACGGCTACCGACCTTTGTTTGTATTTATTACATCAAGGCCATGTGTCTGTGGTAACTGGAGAAGCCTTTGGAGAACCTAACTGCATCAGAATCAGCTATGCAACTAGCGATGAAAAATTAACACAAGCCATGGAAAGAATTAAGCTGGCATTATCTAAATTGGGCTAAAATTATGAAAGCAATAATAGAGAAATTTGAAGGACTAAAAGTTCTTGTAATTGGAGATGTAATGGTAGATGCTTATTTGTTAGGAAAGGTTGAGAGAATTTCACCAGAGGCACCTGTACCCATTGTAGCTGTAGATAAAAAAGAATACCGTTTAGGAGGTGCAGCAAATGTTGCGCTTAATTTAGCAGCCTTAGGTGCAAAACCTATTTTATGTTCTGTTATTGGCGAAGATATTGAAGGCAATGAGTTTATGCAATTGCTAGAGCAATCTGGCTTGAACCCATCTGGAATTGTAAGATCTAAAGATAGATTAACTACTACCAAAACTCGTGTAATTGCACAACAAACACAAATGATAAGGGTAGATCATGAGATGACCCATGCCTTAAGTGAATATGAAACTTATGTTTTGAGTCACCGTATTATAGACGATATTTTACCTGGTGTAGATGTAGTGCTTTTTGAGGATTATGATAAAGGGGTAATTACTCCTTTGCTTATTGAGCAAATAGTTGCTGCTGCGCATAAACACAACAAAAAAGTGGTGGTTGATCCAAAGAAGAGAAACTTTAATAGTTTTAAAGGAGTAGATTTATTTAAACCTAATTTGAAAGAATTGAGAGAAGGTTTTAATAGAGAAGCCAACCCAGAAGATAAAGGCGCATTTGAAACTACGATTTTAGATTTAATGCAAGCCATGCAATTGAAAAACATTATGGTTACCATGAGTGAAAAAGGGGTAATGATTAGCGATGGTAAAACCTTTGATTATATACCTGCACATTTTAGAAAAATTGCGGATGTAAGTGGCGCTGGTGATACTGTAATTAGTGTGGCATCACTTTGTTATGCCTTAGGTTTAGATAACAAGCAAACAGCAGCTTTGTCTAATTTAGCGGGAGGTTTAGTATGCGAAGAAGTTGGTGTGGTTCCTATTAACTTAGAAAGGTTAATAGAAGAATCTGAAAAGTTATAAGGGTTTGCTTTAAAACTTATTTTTATACATCATACTTTCAACAGGCTTAACGGTTCGTTTGCTGTATTTAGCATTCTTTTTAGTATTGTAGAGGGTTTCAATTTCGCCTTCCACTACAAAATAAATCAATTGACCAATTGGCATCCCAGCATAAACTCTAACAGGTTGTGTGCAAGAAATCTCTAAGGTCCAAGTATTACAAAAGCCAACATCCCCCTTGCCTGCGGTAGCATGTATATCAATGCCTAAGCGACCTGTGCTACTTTTACCCTCTAAAAATGGAACATGCTTATGCGTTTCTGTATATTCTGCTGTTACGCCTAAATACAAGGTATTGGGTTGCAACTCAAAACCCTCTGCAGGTATTTCGAAAGAAACAATTTTATTGTGCTCTCTCGCATCCAATACGCGGTCTTTATAGGTTGCCAAATGTCGTCCTAAATGTACATCGTAACTATTGGTACCCAAGTATTCACGGTTAAAGGGCTCGATTAGAATATTGCCTGCTTCTATTTCTTCTAAAATTCTTTTATCTGACAAGATCATATTGTTTGTGATTTTTTAACAAATTAAACTCCTAAATATTCAATTTTAAAATTATTTTGCTCATCATCAAATCTTAAAAAATGACAAGTGCAGATAATTTAGGCATAGGCAGTAGGGTTAAGCACCCGGTTTATGGCGCAGGAGTAGTGGTAAATGTTAAGGCAAACCACTACCAAATTACCTTTGTAGAAGAAGGCAAAAAAGAAGTATCACGTTTTGAGCACCAAATGGAAATCATTGAAGGGGTAGAATCGCCAGACGATATGATTAGCAGCTGGGAAATGGAGAAAACTTTGGTAGGTATTTTGCGCCGTTGGTCAGAGATACCAGAGCATGTTTCTTTAGGTTCAAAATGGACAGGTGGAAAGCTTATTCTACAACCCGGCGATACCAATATGGCTGGCAAGGAAATGCCCATTGATACTTTCTTCCATAAAATTGTAATGTTAAGAGACCGATTAAGGGTGTTAGAGCAACGCATCAATGCGCACGATAAATTAGAGGATGAAGAGAAGGTAAACATGCAGCAATATATTACGCGCATTTATGGCTCCTTAACGTCTTTCAACGTTTTATTTAAGTTTCCACACGACCATTTTACTGGTGAAAAAGGTTCTAAAGAGTAAAAAAAAATAAGAGTTAAAAGTTAAGAATGAAGAATGAACCGACTCTTAACTCTTAACTCTTAACTCTTAACTCTTAACTCTTAACTCTTAACTCTTAACTCTTAACTCTTTATTCTAAGATAAACTCTACTCTTCTGTTATTGGCTTTACCAATCCTTGAGGTATTATCGTCTAGCGGGCTATCTTTACCCAACGCTTCTACTCTAATTCTAGATTTACTAATGCCGCGAGATTGCAGGTAATTAGAAACAGCATTGGCTCTTTGCTCGGCTAATTTCTTATTGTACTCTGCAGTTCCTACATCATCTGTAAATCCTTTTAAGGCTAAATTATAAGAAGGATTGTTGCGCATTACTACAGCTACAGTATTCAAATGCTCGTAAGCTTCTGCATTAAGCTGGTATGAGTTATATCCAAATCTTACAGGATACATTTCTACTAAAATCTCATTCTTTAAGCGGTATTTATCATCCGCATTTAACCCCCCTTTAGATTTTGAACCAGCAGCAGCGCCATTTTCAGCGCCAGCAGCTAAACTACTTTTTTCAACAGCAGCATCAGCAGCCTTCTCATTTTCGGCAGCTTTAGCTGTCTCTTCTACTGGCGGACAACCATTGTTAGAGAATAGACCTGCTACATCTGGGCATTTGTCAAACTTATCTACTATACCATCATCATCACTGTCTTTGCTACCTGGTCTGTTCATATAAGCTGCCATGGTTTTACCTACAGAATCATTGATGTTTTTAATGGCATCATTAACTTGGTTATCTATACGTGCTTGCATTCTATCTACTCTGTTATCTTGCCATGCTAAGGTTTGGTCTACATGCTTATTTCTTCCAAAAGCATACTTTAAACCTAACGAAGTTTTTAACATTTGATCACTACCCGTTCCATAGTCATAACCATCCCAAGCATCAGTATTGGCAACCACATATTCGCTTTGCACAAACATGCTCCAATTGTGGTTAATGTAATAGCGCATACCAAGTCCAACTCCATACATCATGGTTACCCCTTTGGCTTTGGAAAGGGTTGCATCATCTGCAATTAATTTTGTTTCGGAATCATAAGCACCTCTGGCTAAACTTAACCTAGCATAAGGAACCCACTTATACTCTTTCATTCTAAGTGATCTCTTTAAGGCAATGTTTCCACCTAAGGTCCAAAAGCTAACATCTGACTGGTAATAATACAAATTATTAGCTCCAGTCATTTTGCCTTTTTCATATCCCATATCCATACTAAATAATGGACCAAAAAAATAGTTTGCTTCCAATCCAGCAGCTAAATCAAATTTAGTTTTTGCGCCATTTAAACCTTGAGGATCATTGGCAGAAGCGCCATTAGATAGCAAGTCCATAGAGCTGCTTTTGATATCATATAAATGGGTAACCTTTAAACCTAAAGAGAATCTGTTGAACCTTGGCGTTTCTGGCACCCCCGTATTAACTGGGCCAGAAACTGGCACAGGAGTTTGCTCCTGTGCCAATAGACCTGTTATACTTAATACACTTAATGCTGTTATTGCAATTGCCTTTACAACTAAAGTGCTTTTTATTTTATTGAATGAATTCATGTTAATTTTCATTTATTGGTTAAACACTTATACTAATTATCTTACAATTACAATTGGTTTCATTAATAAGCGCTCGCCATTTTGCAACCTCACATAATAGGTTCCTGCAGCAAAATCTAATGAATCCATTTCCATTACATCTCCAGTGGCAGCAAAAGTCTTCACTTCTTTACCCATCATATCTATAATGGTTACTATTGTTCCTTTTGCTTCTATACCTTTCAATTCAATAAAGAATCTATCAGTAGTTGGATTTGGATAAACTCTAAACATATCTGCATCTTTCACAATGTTTGAACCACCTAATGCAACACCCAATGCATAAGGATCTGAGCCGTTCACACAACCTTTTGAGTTGCGCACTACCAGCCCGTAAACACCCGATACTGTTACATCTAATGTTTTTCCAGTAGCACCTGCAATGGCTTCGTTATTTCTAAACCATTGGTAGAACTCGTAAGTTGCATCTGCACTTAAACGGGTAGCAGATAAACGAGTAATAGTAGGCTTATCTGGAACTCTATTCACTACCACAGTAAAGGTACCAGTGCTTACACAACCCATAGAATCTAAGAACATAGCTGTGATTACAAAGTTACCTGCGCCACTAATTTGAGGATCAAAGGTTACCTTATCTTTTGCAATACCAGAGCCACTAAAGGTTAGATTTGGAATGCCCTGACTTAAATCAATCGGTGTATTATCACCACAGAATTCTAAATCTGGGAAGGTATCTATTACTGTTTCTGGAACTACTACCACGCTAAAGCTTGTAGTGATTTTGTTACCCGATGGATCAATAATCTCAAAAGTATTTACAGTTAAGCCAATTGGGAAATTAGAACCCGAAGGTAAACCTGCGGTTTGCGTTACCACTACTGGCGCACAATTATCATTAGCCGTTGGCGTATTGTAAACTACTCTTGTATTACAGAATCCTACAACAATATCTTTAGGCGATGAAGTTAACAATGGTCTAGTGGTATCTGCCACAGTAACATTTACAGAAGTCATACTTTCATTTCCAGAAGCATCTCTAATAGTATAGAAAATACTATTTACGCCTGCATCTTGGCAAGTAAAGAACGACTTGCTAATGCTTCTGTTGGTAATACCCACGTTATCCGTTGAACCATCATCTACAGATAAAGCAGTGATACTTGCACTACCATTGCTAGCAAGATATATGGTTATATCTTTAGCTTTATTGATTGGTAATACCGTATCGCGCACAAACACATTTAAATTAACTGTTCTGCTGTTGTTACTTGCATCGGTGGCTGTAAAGCTAATCACATTTAAACCAAGGTTTGAACCGTTGAAGCTGGTCTTACTACTGGCTCTGCTTGTTATGCCACAATTATCTGTTGAACCTGCATCCAACTCTGCTGCAGTTAAGGTTGCA